>DFBQ01000138.1:20110-24855 GCA_002367355.1 Deltaproteobacteria bacterium UBA3076
AATGCCCTGATTTTTCAAAGCTAAACGCTAATGGCTAACAGCTAATCGCTCAACCTTGGTTAATACAAAGGCACATACCTCGCGTCTCGCACGTATTTCTGGCCCTTTTCCGGGTTCAAGACAAAATTGATAAAGTTGAGCGTATCTCCACTTGGCCAGCCGCTTGTGAACATATAAAGAGGTCTGCTGACAGGGTATGTGCCGTTCAGGGTTGTTTCCTCGGATCCGGTTATCTGATCTACCATTAAAGCCTTTATGCTTTCATCCAAATATCCAAGGCTGATGTAACCAATGGCGTTTTTGTTTTTTGAAACGGCCTGTGCAATAGCTCCGTTAGAGGCCTGAAGAAGGGCCCCCGGGAAAACCCTTTCCTTTTTCATGACTTTCTTGTGCCAGACCTCGTAGGTCCCGGAGGATGTGTCGCGGGAAATGACCACTATCGGCCTGTCGGGGCCGCCCAATTCTTTCCAGTTTTGGTTTTCTCCTTTATAAATAGCTTTAAGCTGATCCATGGTCAGATTTGTCACAGAGTTGCTGGGATGGACCACTGGAACAATGCAGTCATAGGCAACAGCAAAAGGCACTGGATATGACCCTTTTTCCACAGCAAGACTTACTTCCTTTGGCTTTATGAATCGGGAGCTGTCCGCAATATCGGTGCTCCCATCGATAAGGGCCTTGATACCATTGCCGGACCCGCCACCAGAAATAGAGATCTTCACATCCGGATTTTGCTTCATGTAGGCTTCCGCCACTTTTTGTGCAATGGGCAAAACCGTGGTGGAACCTTTGATTACCAGATTTCCTGCCAATACTACGGTTGATGTAAAAGAAAAAACCAATGCCAATGCAAGAATAGCGATACGTTTCAATTTCATCTCTTTGTCCTCCTCGTAACATAAGTTTGAAATAAGATGTTATGGAATTGCCTTGATTTTTAATTATTGTCCCTGATTGTTAGGTTCTGGTTAGAGGAGAATTAAAATTGGATGAAATTACAATCCAACATCCCATCATTCCAATATTCTCTTGCAATTCTGAGGGGCAGAACGTGGTAGATCTAAATTTTCAGAAAGAGAACAAACCTTAGCCACTCTTTGAAAAATAATTTGACAGAATGTCTATCATTTTATAATGTCTTTTGACAAGATGTAATGCTTTTCGTCACCAAAATACCCAGAATGTAAATTATTATAGGATATGAGCGAAATGGATATATCGGAGATTCTTGAACTGAACGAACTGGCAAAGCAAGAAGCCAAACAGTTCCCGCGGACTAGGTACCTTTTCAGTGAAATCCGATCGGAACTCGGCAAACACTTTATTGGCATTGTCGGACCACGCGGTGTGGGCAAAACCGTCATGCTTAAACAATTCGCCCTCTCACAGCCTGGTTCTTTTTACCTCTCGGCCGACACTCTGGAAGAGCTGAATCTTTCCCAAATAGCCAGGGTTCTTTCAGAACAGTATAAGATAACCACCCTTCTAATAGACGAAATTCATTTCTGTAAGACATACGCAAAGGATTTGAAGAAAATATACGACTTCTTCGATATTCGGATAGTATTTACAAGCTCTGTATCACTGGCTCTGTTTGACTCTGCTTACGACCTCTCTCGCAGAATACTGCTCCGTTTCTTGTATCCATTTTCATTCAGAGAGCACCTGTTTTTTGTAAGAGATATTAGAATTTCAAAGCTTACCATAAATGACATTATTGACGGCCAATGGACAGCAGACCACATGAGATTTGACCATTTATTTGATGATTATTTACAGGGCCGACTCTTTCCATTTTCTCTTGAAGAACCGGATTATATGCCGATTCTCCAAAATATTTGTCAAAAAGTAATCCATAGGGACATCCCGATGGTATCCAATCTTCGATTTGATGATATTGAAAAAATTGAAAAGACTTTGCAGTTTATTGGGAGATCAGAGGTTGACGGGATTAATTTTTCGTCGATTTCAAAAAATCTGGGTATAACAAAATATAAGGCTGAGTTATTTGTCAAACTTCTTGCCCAGGCCTTTATCCTTAATCCCGTTTATCCCAGGGGTACCAACGTGCTTAAAGAACCCAAAGTTTTGATGTTTCTTCCATTCCGTCTCCTTTATAGGGATTGGTCCCAATGTATCGGGGCCATCCGGGAAGACTTCTTTGCTGAAATGCTTACTATGAAAGGTTATCGATTTCATTATTTAAAGACCAAACGTGGAGCAAAAACCCCTGATTTCTTAGTAGAATATGGGAATGAACGGGTGGTTATTGAAATAGGGGGCAAAGGGAAAGGTAGAACGCAGTTTAAGGGTATCAAAGTTGAAAATAAGCTTATCCTATCCCATGCTCCGGAAGTTGGAATTAACAAAAAGCCGCTGTCATTGCTGGGGTATATCGTATGACAAAGGATTTTGGGGTACATCACCGCATGGAATACTCGTAGTGATTGCCGTTTTCTTGCAGTGCGGGGAGCCCGTGGTCTAAAATCGGAGATTGCCCCATCCTTAAAACCGGCTCGTTAAGAGCATTATTCGCCTGTCCCTTTTTCTCTTTATAGTGGCGACAAAGTCTTAAGCCAAATTAAGCCAAAAAATCTTTGCAAAGCAGGCTGAGGAGTCCGCTTTGTCCCCAAAGTCCATTTTTCAGGGATGTTCCGGATCTTCCTGATTCCTTCAACAACAGCGATCGTTGTCCACTTAACGCCTTTTCATCCAGGAGGCTTGTCTTATTAGGGTTTCTGTGAGATAAGATTCCCATGGAGACCCTGAACGCGATCTGGGCCTGGCTCAAGGATCCGGAAAACCAGAAAGTCCTCACTTTTCTCGGTATGGCATTCACCGCCGTGGTTGCCGGCGTCTGGACGGTCTTTAAATGGTGGGCTCGCAGGGCACCCCAACCGGAAGCGCTGCCTGCCCCGTCGCGGATATCGCAGCGGCACCCCTCCACTCGGTCCTGGTTGCTCCGCTGGTGGAGCGACCGCAAGGCCTTGCGACGCTACCTTGATCGGCTGGTCGAAGAGCATCAGTACTTCACATTCCTGGGCCGGGCGAAGCCGCTGGACTTGGAAAAGATCTACATCGCCCTGAAGGTGGGCGAATATGTGCCGCCCCGGGAGAAGCCCGAGGAACCGGCGGCGAGGTCCGGCGAGGAACTCGCGGATGAGCGGTCGGGCACGGTGGAAGCGCCGGAGGCCTTGTTGCTTGACCCGCCGCGCCTGGTAGTGCTGAGCGAACCTGTCGGTGGCAAGACGACCCTGCTGAAGCACATTGCCATGCGCATCGCTCACCGGGATTCGGCCTTTGGCGAATTTGCCCGCAAACGGGTGCCGAACACTTGGGCGTTGCTGGCGGACCGGATTCAAAAGCGTTTAGCAGGGGTGAACGTCTTAGTGACTGGTTTACTGTGCGGTGTAGCTGGCTTGCTGGCCTGGCTGGTTGCTCTCTTCTTCTCTCCGCACCCATTGGTTTGCCCTGCCAGCCGGGATTGCCCTGCTTATTATGATGTTTTTTGTCTTCCTGGGAGCTGGCCGGCTCGTGGTTCGGGTCTGCTCGGCGCTGAGCGTTGCACTGCTCATTTGCTTTGGAGTGACGCAATGGATGCCGTCATGGGCGGTAGTATCCATGGCAGCGGCCCTGCTTGCAGCGTAGCGGTCTGATCCGGCAAAAGTCCAAGACCACCTATGATTTTGCCCATCTCACTTTCCAGGAATATTTTGCGGCCAAGGACTTCGATGCACGCGGGGATTCCGATGGACTGCTGGCGCACCTTGGGGATCCCTGGTGGCGAGAAGTGATCCTGCTCTTTGTGGGACTTCAACGGGACGCCACGGATCTGCTTGAGCGCCTGCGCGGACACGATCTGCTGGTGGCAGGGGCCGCGCTGGCCGACGCGCAGCCAGTGGAGACCGAGGCTTTCGCCCGGGTTGCCCACGCCATCGTTGCCGGGTTGAAAGGCCGGATCGAGACAGACAGCAGCCGGCGTCAGGGAGCGGCAGACGCACTGGCGGAGCTACAACGCCCGGAAGCCAGAGAGTACCTGGCAGAGCAAGCGCGTGAGGAAGGGCAACCGGAGGCGGCCTTGGCGGCGGTGCTGGCCCTGGGCAAAGTGGCGGATCGCGCCACGCTGAACCGTATGTGGCCCCAACTCGGACCGACTATCCGGCTGCTGCACGGAGGTCTTGGCCGAGCCGGCGGCGAGTTAAGGAAACGGATACTGTTAGTGCTGGAGCGGCTGGGGTTTCCTTTGGTGTTCATCCCGGCAGGTGAGTTCGTGATGGGGGAGGACCAGTCGATTCATCTGGGAGATTACTGGATTGGCAAGTACCCGGTGACCAATGCCCAGTTTGAGCGGTTTGTAAACGAAACCAAGTACCAGTGCAAACAAGATTGGCGCAGCGAGTTTACCCCGGGCAAGGAGAGACATCCGGTGGTAAACGTGACGTGGCATGATGCGCTGGCGTTCTGCAAGTGGGCGGGGGTGACGTTGCCGAGCGAGGCGGAGTGGGAGAAGGCTGCGCGCGGGACGGACGGACTGACCTACCCGTGGGGCAACCAGTGGGATGCCGGCCGGTGCAATGTCGCAGAACTGGGAACCACGCCTGTGGACCAGTATCCGAACGGTATGAGCCCGTATGGCTGCTACGACATGGTCGGGAATGCGCAAGAGTGGACCCGGAGCCACGACAAGGAGTATCCTTACGATCCTGATGACGGGCGCGAGGTACTAGTACTGCGTCCCAAAAGTT
>DFBQ01000028.1 GCA_002367355.1 Deltaproteobacteria bacterium UBA3076
ACGTTCCAGCTTGACGCCTCGCTTCTTGAACAGATCGGTCAGCACGCGGTGAATTATGGTGGCACCCATCTGGGATTTGATGTCGTCACCGATGACAGGAATATTTTTTTCCTCGAAGCGTTTCGCCCACTCCGGATCACTTGCGATGAAAACCGGAATGTTGTTGATAAAAGCAATCCCTGCATCCAGCGCACATTCAGCATAAAACCGCGTGGCATCTTCGGAGCCCACGGGAAGATAGTTCAGGAGGATTTCAGCGCCGGACTCCTTGATTACCTTGACGACTTCTTCTTTGGTTGCTTCAGGTTTGTCGGCCAGGACGAAAGTGAATTTATCGTCATAATTCCTCATGTGGTCTGCAACACCGTCCAGAATCCTGCCCATCCGAACGGTAACTCCTGATCGGGGGAGATCCGGATAGATGGCCTTTGTGCAGTTAGGTTCGGCAAAGACAGCTTCATGCACATCCTTTCCAACCTTGCGCTTGTCGACGTCGTAAGCCGCAACGACTTCTATGTCTCCGGGCTTATATCCATCGATTTCCCAATGCATCAGGCCGATAACATCTTCCGCGTTTTTGCCACGATAATAGTGAATTCCCTGAATCAGGGAACTTGCGCAGTTACCAATTCCAACAACAACTATTTTGATCACAGCTTAGTCATCTCCTTATGTTGGTTGAAAATGCAAGAGACGGTCTACAAGTAGATTTACAGTTCCACATTGCCCTAAATTTAATACCACTTTTCAGCTATTAATAAAAGTATTGGTTACGATCTAAGCTGATTTTTTTTATACCGGAATATTTTTATGCAAATTGAGTTCAAACTTTGTAAATGTGCTTGCAAAGGTCGTGAGCCATGTTTATGTTGAAAATGTTACAGGAGTCACTTAAAAAATTCTTTCCCAGGGGCTTTTTTAAGGACTTCCAAGGGTCATCCGATGGCGATATTGGTAAATAATGCTTTCCCTGAGTATTTTGTGCTTTTAATCGTGCTTGCGCCTTGCTTTTGAAAGACATTTTGCAGGCAGCCGGTGGGTAACGGACTGGTATTTTACTAATATAAAGGGGACGATATGTCATCTATAATGAGTTCGTTTGCACTCCTTGTCATAGCTGTGGCCTTTGTGTTTCTTGTAATTTATCTTGTCAGGTTGTCACGGAGTGTCCAGGACACGCTGGAGAGCTTAAACGAGGCCTTATTTAAAAGCCAGGCTGCTATTGACGACACATTGGCTCAGTTTAATCCTGTAGTTTCTAAACTGTCAGAACTGGAGGATACTGCTCAGGAGACCCTGAGCGAGATAAATAAGCGTCTGGTCCTGATAGAGAATGAGTTAACGCCTCTCCTTGAAGAACTTAGGAATACTGCCAAGGCCTATCAGAACCTTGGAAGGACTTTCGATAAGGATATTCCCCCGATTTTGGATAATGTTCATCAAATTACCGGGGATATCCAGGAGATGACCGGCGATATTAAGGTCAAGGTTCAGCAGACACAGGATTTCTTCGAGGCCGCACGCGAGGCAGGCGAGACCGTCCGGGTTGCAACAGACATTGCCAGGTCGGGGCTTTCCGGGTTAGGTGTGCAGGTAGCAAGTATTGCTACCGGCATAAAGACGTCTTTGGAATTTCTTTCCGAGAATCTTAGATTTAAAGGAGGTAGCAAGAAATGAGCAATAGTGAAGGTCACTATTCCGCAGGTTGTGTGGCTATAGCATTTTTACTGGGAGGTGCCGTCGGAGCCGGTTTGGCCACGTTACTCACTCCCAGAACAGGTCCTGAAGTGAGAGGTCGGATAAGGGAGCAGGCCTATGCGGCCCGTGGTGAGGCCTATAGAGTAGCAGATGAGGTCCGTGACAAAGCCGGTAATCTCCTTGATAAGAGCAAGGATGTGATCGAACAAAAGAAGGCTGTTTTGGAATCTGCTTATGAAGCAGGTAAAGAGGCCATGGCGCGGGAGAAAGAACGCCTTGTTGCCCGCATGAAGTCTGAAAAGGGTGAAGACACATCTCCAGGGAAGGAAAAGGCTTAAGAAATAATTATTCACTCCCTGTCTGCCAGGGAGTGAATAATTGCCTCCAATTAGCTCGTTTCTATGTAACTTCTCAATAAGTTGTGGTAGATTACTTTTTGCGACTATTTACTGGATTCCTGCCTTCGCAGGAATGACGGGCAGTTACATACAAACGTCATTCCCGCGAAGGCGGGAATCCAGACATCTTACCCTGAGTTATTGAGAAATTACGTTTCTATATCCCATAAACGCTAATTTAGGCTGTGGCTTTGGGGTGGTTTTGGTATAATCTTTGGGCCTTATGCCTCTACATCCCCATACCCTTTGCCCACCCAAGCTTTTCCCTTAAAATTGTGAAGTAGTCCCTGAGCGGGGACTTTATGAGTTTCAGGTGTCCCTTGGCCTTTTGCATCTCAACCCAGTCCCCTTCATTGAGTTCCCGGCTTACCTGGCCATCTACTATTAAGCTGATTTTTTCCGTGGCATTTCCGAGCTGTATTGCAACCTTCATCTGACCTGGCAGTATAAGAGGACGCGCATTCAGGGCAAAGGGGCATATTGGGGTCAATATAAGGGCCTCTATGCCCGGGTGCAGGATAGGGCCGCCGGCAGAGAGGTTATACGCAGTAGATCCGGTTGCAGTGGAGATGATCAGGCCATCACCACGGTATGTGGTGAGGAATGAGCCGCCGGCCCAGGTCGGAAGTGTTATAATCGTACCCAGAGGGCCTTTGCTGATCACTGCTTCATTGAGTGCATAGTAAGTTGGGCCTGGACTATCAGACGATTTTATCGTAACCGAGAGCATTGCTCGTCTGTCCAGCTCGAGAGTTCCTGATATCAGGGAATCCAGGGCCTGTTCCACCTCGTCCATGTGGATTTCAGTAAGGAACCCCAGGCCCCCCAGGTTTATGCCGAGCAGGGGAATTCCGAGCTGATAGGCCTTTCCTGCCACATGTAGCAGGGTGCCGTCTCCACCCAGCACTACTATAGCCTCGGCTTGAGGATCTACCTGTCCTTCAGTGACAGAGACCCCGCGCCTTCGGAAAAGCTCTTCCATGGCCTCTCCGATCCTCTTTGGGATTTCGGTCTTGTGCCTGACAATGAGGCTGATGTGTTTGAGCATAAAGTCTCTTTACGGGCCTACTCTTACGAGTACGTATTCTTCCGAATTCATAAATTTTCTGGCCACATTAAGTACTTGATCTACAGTTACCTCACCTATTTTTCGAACGTATTCCGACGCGAAGTTATATCCTAGGCCATAGAGTTCATTTAAGGCCATGTCCATGGCTTGGGCCCTGTTGGTTTGAAGGCCTATCTCATGGGTTCCGATAAGCCATTTTTTGGCCCTTTCCAACTCATCATCAGTCACAGGTTTCCCTGTTACCATATAGATTTCCCGCCACAAGGCTTTTAAGGCCCTGTCCTTTTTTTCAGGCGCGCAGGCAATGTAGAAGGCAAAGGATCCATAGTCCAGGCCAAGCCCCAGGAATGAGGTCACGGAATACGCCAGGCTTTCCTTGTCCCTGAGATCAATGAACAGGCGGCCGCCCTGACCTGAAAGTACTGCATTCAGGGTTTGAAGGGCATAGCGGTCAGGGTTGTTGAAAGTGGTCCCCGGGAAACCAAGCACAATGTGTACTTGCTGTTTTTCCCTTTTCAGGGTTAGAATTTTGGGTGCGCTGAGAGGGTCTGGTTCAGGAGGTGTGGAAAGGACAGACTCTGTTTCCGCCGACCAGGCACCAAGCATGGTCTCAATGCTCGATATGATTTCATCAGCACGAATATCTCCTACTATGGAGAGGACTCCCCTGTCAGGTACTACAAAATTCCTATAGGTCTCAAGCAACTCCTTTGAACTGATGGCTTTGATAACAGAGGGCTTGCCCAACGGGTCCATGCCATATGGATGGGGCGAGAAAAGTAGGCGACGGAATTCCCTTACCGCAACTCCGGGCAGATAATCATCCTGACGTTTAAGCTGTGCCAGTATCAAGGGACGGAGTTTTTTTGTTTCTTCAGATGGGAAGGTGGGAGTGAGCAGGATCTCAGTAAAGAGGGCAAGGCCCTTATCCAGGTTTTGACTCAAAAAACGGCCTTGAAGCCCAAGGGTGTTCTGACCGGAAAAGCCGCTAATACTACCACCCAGACCCTCTATCAGTTCGGCAATACCCTGGGCGCTGTGGGCTTCGGTTCCTTTTGTCCAGGCCTTTGCGAGGAAGTTGAAGAGACCGTCGGTTTTCTCGCTTTCGTATCTTACACCTCCCGGGAACACCAGTGTTGCAGCAACCGTAGGTACTCCCGGGGCCTCTTGGACAAGGACCGTGAGGCCGTTGGAAAGGCTAAACCTCTTGACAGGGCGGATAAGAGTGCCGCCATCAGACTCTATTCCCTTGGCCAGGAGTTCCGCCTCCTGAACCATTACGTCCAGTTCCTGGCTCGTAAGCTCAGGCAGGCGATCCTCAGGCATTACCATGACCACACTGATGTTTTCCTGTCTGAAAATCTGCCCGGCAACCCGCTGGACATCCTGGGCCGTCACCTCCCGGACTTTCTCAAGATAGAGTTTTTCTGCATGAGGGTCCTTTGAAAGGGTCTCAAAGACACCAAGCTTTCTTGCTTCTCCTTCCATGGTCTCCTGGCTGTAAACAAAATCCGTTTCTACCTGGACTTTAGCGCGCTCCAGCTCTTCCTCAATGATTCCCTCATTCTCCAGACGGAAGATTTCATGGAAGATCTGCGGCAATGCTTCCTGGGTCTTTTCCGGGTCCAGAGAGGCCGTGATCTCGAATAGTCCCGGTCCTGCCGGTGTAAATGCTGCTGCATCAATGTTATGGACCATCTGCAGCCGATTTCGTAGAGACGAGGTAAGCCTTGAGCTCTCCCCTTTTCCCAACAAGGCAGCCAGAACGTCCAGGGCAGGTACATCCGGGTCATTAAAGTTGGGTAGTCCTGAAAACGCAATAGCCAGGTATCCTTCCTGGATTTCCATTGCCTCCATGGCGATCCTCGGGGCGTCCTGCCGCGGCTCTGATGGATAGGTGAATTCATAAGGCCCTTTTTTAATTACTGATCCGAAGGTGTCCTGGATACCGGCCAGGGCCTGAGATGTCCCGACGTCTCCAACAACAACAACGGTAATTTGTGAGGGCCGATACCTTCTTTCCATATAGGTCAGGATGACTTTGCGTCCAAAAGACTCGACCGTTTCGGGATAGCCGATTACAGGGAATCCATATGGGTGTGCCTTATATGCTGTCTCCATTAATAAGCTGGAAAGTCTTGTCCTTGGCCTGTCGTCTCTCATCCTTATTTCTTCAAGCACCACTTTTTTCTCTCGCTTTAATTCATCGGGATCGAATGATGAGTGAAATACCGCGTCGGAAAGTACGTCCAGGGCATTGTCCAGGAACTGTTTTGGGACCACGCAGTGGTAGACTGTATAATCAAGAGATGTGTAAGCATTAATGGACCCTCCGACAGATTCTATTTCCTTTGCCACTTCTCCAGGCCCTCTTTTTTCTGTGCCCTTGAAGATCATGTGTTCGATCAAGTGGGTAATGCCTCTCTCCCCTTCGGTTTCGTAAACACTGCCTGCTTGGACCCACACCTGTATGGCCACAACCGGCGCCCGGTGGTTTTCTTTCACAATGGCAGTAAGTCCATTAGAGAGCCTGGTCTTGTTCAGCCCGGGAATAAGTTCTCTTGCCAAAGAGCCAAAGGGCATGATGAGGAGAATGGAAAAGGTGATCAGCAGGCACAGGGTAATTGTTTTGCCGGTTATGAGCATGTCAGGTTCTCCTTGGAGTATGCTTTTATTTCAATATTTAAATCAACAAGATAGCCTGGTCTTTAGGGTGAATGGCCATTCAATGAAAGCTTGACACAGTAAATGAAGTTTGGTACAGACCAAATGGTTCTTAATTTTTTACTTTAGGATATGTCTTGGTCTTTTTTATCGCCTTTTTTCTGTGATGCAAGCTTTTTAGACATTATTTGTATTATAAAAAAGATGCAATGAGTTTATTTTTCCGATAATGTGCGATATCATGGTGATCAAAATACGTAGGCTCGGCATATGTGAGCTGATGTCTTAAAAATCTTTACAAATTATATAAAATAAAAGAGGAGGAATTATGAGCAAGGTTGCCCCAGAAGGCCTAACAGTAGCCCACACTTTGGATTGCAAAGGACTTAGTTGCCCAATGCCCATTCTGAAGACAAAAAAGGAGATCGGCAAGGTTAAATCAGGTGAGATCCTTGAGGTACTCGGTACTGATCCGGGCACCCGTAATGATATCCCCGGATGGTGTGAGCGTGTCGGTCATGAGTACCTTGGAGAGAAGGAAGACGCCGGTTTTTTACATTTCTACATAAAGAAGGCTTAATACGTAGCCTCTCGGCCGGGCCGTGCAAACAGTTGAGGGTCTTTGTGCCCTCTGGTAATTGTTTATGGCTGGCCTACAAATATCACATGGAGGATAATGCAGATGTCTGCTGATCCGAACAAACTTGGAATTTTCGTGACTTCCCCCCAGAATATGAGGCATGTTCTGGGTGTGACACAGTCTGCCGTGCGGGCAGGGATGAAGACCATGGTCTTCTTTACCTTCAAGGCAGTCCATCTGTCCAAGACCCCTGAATTCGTAAAGGTTGCCAACCTCTGCGAGATAAAGGACCTGGCCATATGCGCAGCCAGTTATCAGTGTGAAGGTTATGACGTTGAGGACGTGCCTAAGGGAATAACTGGCAGGCAGATGGCGACTCAGGCCTTTCACGGCGCTTTATTGGAAGAATGTGGCAAATACCTGGTACTGTAGATACGGTACTATAGATTAAGGAGATACTAGCCATGTCATTAACAATATATTTTCTGCTGCCCAACCGGTCGTATGCCGGAGACGGCACACGCTCCACATTGGGGCTATCGGTTGAAAACCATTATGCATTTGCTGTGTACATGTATGGAGAGTATCCCCCGTTCAATGAGTATAATGTAGGCAATATTGAATGGACTCGGGATATGGAGGGTGATGTGTTTAATTGCGGCGGAGATCCACCTGATGTAGAGGATCTGGAGTTGACACCCATCACTATAGAGGAACTTGGGGAGCGTATGCGTGACGCGGATTTCATCATCCCATACGCCCTGCCGAAACCAAGCTCTCCGCCACCTGATACCTGCGGTTAGTAATTATAAGAGGAGCACGTAATGAGCGACGAAAAAATGAAAATATTGCATGTCTATCGTTCTGAGCCAACTGATGACGTCAAAAAGCTGGTTGAGATACTCAGCCGTGACAGGGATGCCAAAGATTTCAGCCTTTACATGGGTGATCCCAATTATGACATTCTGGTTCAGATGATTCGTGAGGCAGATAAGACAGTCAGTTGGTGGTAAATTAAAAATATACCTAATATTAAAAGCCCCTGCCGACAGATGCCGGCAGGGGCTTTTTTTGTAAATGAACAATTCTTAATCAACCCATTTGTTCAATCGAGTGTCTATAACTCGCACATACTGGACACCAGGCGTGAATAAGTAACACTATCCTTTAATTATTTAGCACCTTCAGCAATGTCTTCAATATCCTTAAGATAACTCGTGCTCAAATTTTCAAACATTGTGATTACTCTTCGCAATAGATTTTCCTTTTCCGCATCATCCGGCTCTTTATTATTTACGGCGCAAAAGCCGGCTTTATTCCCATAATAAGCAGATAAAATGTTTGAGACGATAATCATGGTCATTAAGCGTTGATCGGTCATCTTTGCCTCCTTATGTTTTATAAAGTTAATAAGAAATCGCTTTTTTGCGATTTGGACCGAAGCAATATTTCCAGCCACTGCATATTATGTTGTGTAGCACCGTTTGGAGCTCCATGTCAACGGTGTATTAAATTTTTTTTCTTCCCTTACTTTAAAAGATTTGGTTTTTTGTTAAGGCAAAGGTCCTTTCCCCAAGGGCCAGTGTGATGCCGTTAGTCTTTTCTTTTTGGAAACGAAGCTTCCCATTGTCAACTGCCAGCATGGCCGAGGGCTCTGCCACACCATATGCACCCACAGCCTCCATGGCGTAATGAGAGGGCTCTTTTACCGGTACAGTATTTAGCTGTTCTGCTGTGAAAAACCGGATGTCAAGGTCCCACTTCTGCGCAAGGGCTAACAGACACGCCTCATCCTTCTTGGCATCAATGCTGGCCAAGGTAAAAAGGGCCTTTGGGGAGATTTTATGCCTCTTAAGAAATTCCTCTGCTGCTCTTTCCAGGGCCTGAGACGGGGTGTCACGGTTGCAGCCTATTCCCAGGGCAAATATCCTGGGATACAGGTGAAGAATCGGTTTAACTTCTATAATTAAGCATGGAGAGATGATCAACCGGGCCTTGCAGGGATCGTAAACCTCAACAAGACCCGCAGGCAGAGAGTGTACCCGGCAATCAGTGTATGTCTTGAGGCTACCGGAGGCTACCAGGGCGGCAGATGCCTTTTTCAGAGCAGCACGGTCATCAGGGACCAGGTCCTGAACCCTGGCCCACATATCGAGTGCCACTAAATCCAGCGTATCAGACGCTGTGGTAATAACCGCCTGTCCTCCTGCCTTTAGCGCCAACATCCGGGCCAGTTCATTGGCGCCTCCAAGATGACCGGACAAAAGACTTACTGCGTGATGTCCTGCCTCGTCCATAACGATAACAGCCGGATCATCCGGTTTGCTTTTAAGCGATGGGGCTATGGCCCTGATCACTATTCCCGCTGCCATTATGAAGACAAGCCCTGTGCCTCTCTGCCAGAATTTTTTTATAAGTTGGTCCCCAACCAGCTCGCTGTAGGAATAAATCAATACATCCTTATTGGAAAGCAATTCAGAAAGGCGGTGGGCCAGGGCCCTGCCTCCAGGAGTTAGATATACAAAAATTATTCTTTGAGGAATTCCCTTATTGTCTGCAGAGGAGTAGCAATCAAGAGGAGCTGCGGAGGAGGCATCGGCCCTTGAATGGCTCAGGCCCCTTCTGTATCCATGAGAGAACTCCGGATCATAGAGAAGGGAGCGCTTTCCATGCAGGTACTCAGACTCAGACAGGACCTTTCCCACTAATATTATAGCAATTTTTGAAATGTCTGCCTGCTCAACCTTTATCGCAATATTTTCAAGCTCTCCACTGACAATACGTTGAGTCGGCCAACTTACCTTTTCTATCACCACCACAGGTGTATCCGAAGAGTATCCGCCTGCCAGCAGGGCCATTTGAACCTGCCGTATATTGCCCACACTCAGGTAGAGAATCAGTGTGGCCCGGATCTTGGCAAGGCGCGACAGCTCCTCAGATGAAGGCACAGGGGTCCGGCCACCTATCCTGGAGAAAATGACAGTCTGCGTAATCCTGGGAATTGTCAGCTCCCGGCCCAGGACAGCGGCAGCGGCAAATCCGGCTGTGACGCCCGGCACGACTTCAAAGGGTATGTTTTCTTTTCGCAGGCATTCTATTTGTTCGTGGGTGGCGCTATAGATGGCAGGGTCCCCCGTGTGGAGTCGTACTACCCGTTTGCCTGATTTTGCTGCAGAGATCATGGTGGAAATGACTTGCTCCAGGGTCATTCCTGCAGAGTTGTATATCACTGCGGAGAGGTGAGAAATCAGGTCCTTGGGGACCAGGGAACCTGTGTAGATGACTACGTCTGCTTCCTGGAGGAGCTGATGCCCTTTTAGTGTGATAAGGGCAGGGTCTCCGGGGCCTGCTCCCACAAAGGCTATAGGCATGGTCTCAGTCTCGCATCTCGTTGTTTTCAGATTTGTCTTGCTCATGATTAGTTTTATAGGTAATTAGTGCCTGAACGAGAAGGCCGTTCAGACACAATTTTGAATTCTAAATTTTGAATTTAAAAAGAAGTAACCTTAACATGTTAATTGTCCATGACCTAAATTGAGAAAACAAAATTTGGGGTTTCCGTTCAGGCACTAATTAGCTGAAGTGGCTGCAATAAAATTTGTCTTAATTGCAGCATATCAGCACAAACACAAAATAAACACAAAATAAACTTATTCACAGCACTTGCCGTGCGAGTTTCAGCAGAGAAAATGGCCTTTATCCTGATGAGGATGCTCAATGGCCGCCTTGGGCGTCAAAAGTGCTGATGCCCATAGTGAAGGAGGCTTCATGATGTTGCAACGCATATTGCTGGTGAGTGTTACAAGTTTTCTGGTAATTTTTTTCTTGGGCAACCCTGTCTCAGCTCAAGAGAACAATGAAGATATCCCTGCAGGGGCAAAGGTCCTGACATTGCAGAGTGCCTTGGCAAGAGGCATCCAATATAATTTGGATCTGCAGGTAGAAGAACTCAATATCCCCATCAGCCAGGAAAACGTGACTGTCGAAAAGGCGGAGTTCGATCCGGTGATTGAGATGGGGATATCGTCTCTGGAACAAAAGACCCCGACTGCCATAGCTTTTTCCGACGATGACTTCGATAAGTACCGGGAAACCGGTGGTGATATAGGCATCCGCAAAAAGTTCCAATTCGGCCTTGAGTCAAAGCTATCCTTTAAAACCAACCGTTCCATGAACAATTCTTCTGTAGACGCATTGCGTCCACAATATCGAAATATCGTGTTTTTGAATTTTACCCAACCGCTCCTTCGGGATTTCGGAACTGATGTCAATACAGCGAAGCTTCGGATGAACCAGAATCTGGCAAGCCAAACCACTGAAGGATATATGGATCGGGCCCAGCGGATCGGTGAGGAGATTGAAATCATCTATTACGATCTCGCGGAGGCCCAGGAGATTCTCCGCTATCGCCTCGAATCCCGGGAATTGGCCCGGAATCTTCTTGAAGGGAACAGGGAAAAATTTGCAGCAGGCGTTGTTCCTGTCACTGAAGTACAGGAGGCAGAGACTGCTATGGTGTCCCGGGACGAGCAAGTGATTTTTGCCAGACAACAGGTAGAGACTCTTGCTAACCAATTGAGAGACCTTCTGGGAATACGTCCAGTGGATACACTCTATAAGGAACCTTTCGTAACAGAAGAGATCCCTGGGAAAAAGCAGACCTTTCCCGATTTGGAACAGATGCTGGCTATTGCTCTGGGAAAGCGTCCTGATATCCAGAAGCAGCGCATTGCAATTGCCAATCAGAACATAAAGCTGGAATACTACGCCAATCAGAAGCTTCCTCGTCTGGACCTGGAGGCAACCTTGGGAGCCAACGGCCTGTCTGGTGGAGAGCGAACAGTATCCTTTGCTGGTGATACAGCATCAAGTTCCCATGAAGGGGATTACATGGATTCCCTTTCACGAATGTCTGAGGCGGACGGACATGAGTGGTATGCGGGGCTTCGCTTTTCCTATCCATTGGGCAATCGCGCTTCAGGGGCACGCTATCGACGTGCCGGTCTGGAAAAACGCCAGGCGGTATATAGGCTTAAACGCCTGGAAGAAACTGCGGAGAAAGAGATTAAGAACTCTTTTGTGACTGTTAATCGAAGCCTTGAGCGGATCTGTGTTGCAGAGCGTACTGAAAAATTGGCCGAAATTACTTTGGCACAGGAGATGGAGCGTCTTAAAGAAGGGCTTTCCGATACCTTTCGAGTCCTGATTTTTCAGAACAGCGTTATTCAAGCACGAATTCGAAAGACCAGTGCCATTGTGGATTTTAACCAGGGTCTGGCAAATCTCTACCGCGCCATGGGAACCAACCTGAAGCGCTATGATATCGTTGCAGACAAGCCTCTAACTTCCTGATACTGCCCCAGCCATCGCGAAGATGGGGAGATACATGGCAATGATTATGGAACCTACTGTGCCACCGAGGAATACTATCATGAAGGGCTCGATCATGCTGGTCAAGGCATCGACTGCTGTTTCTACTTCCTCGTCATAGAAATCCGCTATTTTGTTCAGCATCTGGTCCAGCGCCCCTGTAGTTTCACCCACCGACACCATCTGCACTACCATGGCGGGGAAGATCCCGCTTTCAGCAAGCGGCTGCGCAATTGTCCGCCCCTCACTGATGCTGGAGCGCACGTTGTATATGGCTTCTTCCACCATCTTGTTACCGGCAGTTCCGGCCGCGACATTCAATGTTTCAAGTATGGGTACACCGCTGTTTATCAAGGTACCTAAGGTTCTGGTAAGTTTTGCCACTGCCACTTTTCTCAACAGGGACCCGAATACAGGGGATTTGAGTATCAGCCTGTCCACAATACGCTTTCCCTTTTCTGTTTTGTAATATTTCTTGAACAGGAATACCACAACTACCGCAACGCCAATCATGACCAGGAAATAGGACTTCACGAAGTTACTCAGGTTGACCACCATCTGGGTAGGAACCGGCAGGCTGCCGCCGAAGTCAGCAAACATCTGCTCAAACACAGGTATTACGAAGATAAGGATTACTCCAATTACCAGGGCGGATATGGCAAGTACTATGATGGGATAAGTTAGCGCCCCCTTAACCTTTCTTTTAAGGCGCAGCGCCTTTTCCATATAGTCGGCAAGACGCTTTAAGACATCATCCAATATCCCTCCCATCTCTCCTGCTGCAATCATATTGCAGAAGAGCCGATCAAACTGCTTCGGGTGTTTCTTCAGGGCATCGGCAAAAGTGGAGCCACCTTCAACATCAGACTTGGTATCCATGAGTATTTTTTTAAGGGTCTTGTTTTCTTGCTGGCTGGCAAGAATTTCCAGCCCTTGAATAAGGGGAAGGCCGGCATCTATCATTGTGGATAGCTGCCTGGTGAAGATAACAATATCCTTTGGTGATACCTTTTTTTGAAAAAATGCTATATTCTCCAGTAGGTCCTTGGGCTTGGCCTTGATCTTAGAAGGAGATATTCGTTGTTGTCGAAGTAAACGGCTTGCCGTTTGCTCGTCCTGGGCCTCGATTTCGCCCTTTTGTATTTCGCCATTGCTTGCGGTGCCTTTCCATACAAAGACTGGCATAAAGATTCCCCCAAGAAATTAGTAGATGTCCTAAATGCGAATACACATAGGACTCAGCTACAAAAACGCAAATACGTCCTTTTGATTTTATCGGATATGTTTCGGATAAACTTGATTTGGTGCGGAATTGTTAAAGTATTTTATTGTACGAGGCCCTTACCTGGGCAGTCGGGCTAAGGCGTAATCTAAAGATACGCCTGCAATCAAAAAGGCCTTTTCCCTGGAATTAGCACCTGATTTCAGCGCAACCGAGGATTTAGAGACCTTAAATAGTTTTGCCAGAAACTGCCGGCAGGCTCTGTTAGCCGCACCATCCACAGGAGGAGGCTGGACCTTGAGCTTAAGTGATGAACCGTGAAGGCCGGCAAAAGCCGTGCGGGAGGATCTGGGTTGCACATGGAGATTCAGAACAATGCCTTTTGGCACCACCTTCAGATACGGGGGAATTTTCATAGGGTTTCAGCCTGGGAGACATTAGCTGTTTACTTATCTTTTTTTAATAAAAGGATTGTACGTCCCAGATCCTGAACTTCCTCAAAGAGTTCTATAAATGCTGAACGGTCACGTTCTTTGATTATTTTTCTCAGATCTTCTCCATATTGGCTGAATGTCTCAAGGATACTGTTCGTATATGGATTGGACATCTGAATGGTTGCATAGAGCTCAGGGTCCTGATAATAGAGCCTGGCCACTATGTTCATCTGCTGTTCAAAACTTGGAGGTGCAAGCGCCAGTATTTGCTGAAGGTCCACTCCATGCTCATCCAGGGCCTTTCCCAAACAAATAAGTATGAAATGGTTTAGTGCCTGGGCCCAGGCCATGGTGCGGTCGTGTTTTTCAGGTGAAACAACAGATGTCACGGCCCCATGTTGCCGGAGAAGTCCTTCCCACCAGATGAACCACCTTTTGCCGCGCCCCGGACATAGTGCCACCCTCTTGCCTTTAATGGAATCCTCAGCCGGTCCGAAAAGCGGATGGGTCCCTACCACCTCACAGCGGGCGTGTTCCAACATGCACGCCACCTGTGACTGCTTAAGTGAACAGAGGTCTGTCATAAAGGAGCTTTCCGGAACCAGGGGACCTATTTTGGCCACTTCTTTCGGGAACACTTCCATGGGGAGTGAGAGTATGAGAACCCGGCACTTCCGGGCCATATCCTCGGATGAGAGTTCTGTGTGTAAATCAGAGATGAGTACTGGAAATCCGGCGCCTTTTAAGAATTTGGCAAACCATCCCCCCATACGTCCCATCCCGCCTACAATTCCGACTGTTGGAGGATTGGCGTCAAGGTCGATATCTGCACGTATCTGCGATTTCACAGTTTATTAGAAAAACTCAGGACAAAAAATCAGGTGTAAGCGCCCTTGCTCTAAGTATGTGGTCTGTGAGCACCAGACATACCATGGCCTCGCATACAGGTACTATCCGGGGAATGGCTGAGGCATCATGTCGCCCTCCCACTTTGAGCTTAGCGGGTTTCTCAGACACTGTTATGGTGTCTTGTTCTTTAGATATAGACGGAATCGGCTTTACAGCGGCCCTTACAACCAGGTCATCACCATTTGAGATACCAGCCAGTATGCCTCCGGAGTTATTACTCAAAAAGCCCCCTGGTACCAAGGGATCGTTGTTCTCCGATCCCAATAGCTCCGCCGCCCGGAAGCCGGCCCCAATCTCTACGCCTTTTACCGCACCGATGGACATAAGCCCCTTGGCCAGCTCGGCATCAAGCTTGTCAAAGACCGGTTCTCCAAGGCCGGGAGGCACTCCTGTTGCTAATACTTCTACAATTCCTCCAACCGAGTCACCTCTGGATCTCACCTCGGCTATTCGTTCTTCCATTTTTTCTGCTGCTTCAAAGTCAGGGCAAAAGAGCCTGTTTTGATTGACTGCATCAAGATCACGTTTTTGTGTCTTTACTTTGCCCAGAGCAACCGTATAAGCAATAACCTTGATGCCCATTGTATTTAAGAATACCTGGGCTACTGCGGCCGCAGCCACTCTTGCCGCGGTTTCTCTTCCCGATGCCCTGCCTCCGCCCCTGTGGTCACGAATTCCGTACTTTTTCCAGTAAGTGTAGTCGCCGTGACCAGGTCTGAATATGTCCCTAAGCTGGTCATATGCCTGGCTCCTGGCGTCCCGGTTTTTAATGATCAGTAATATGGGTGTACCCGTGGTTTGCCCTTCAAAGACACCAGAAAGGATTTCCACCAGATCAGGTTCTTTTCGCGGGCTTTCCGCGGCCCCCCCCTTCCCCGGACGCCTTTTGTCCAGGGTCTTTTGAATGACTGCCTCATCCAGGACAAGACCTGGTGGACACCCATCTATAACTGCACCCAAGGCAGGACCATGTGACTCGCCCCAGGTGGTTATGCGGAAGTACTGTCCAAAAGAATTTCCCGGCACCTTTTATCTCAACTTCTTCGTTTATGGGGTGAGCGATGGGAATCGAACCCACAGCCTTCGGGGCCACAACCCGACGCTCTAACCGTTGAGCTACGCCCACCACTAATTTTTAATATAATACCATATATTTCCCAGATCTGCACATGTTCGATGTCTGGAGCAGCACTGAAGCATGAGTC
>DFBQ01000113.1:0-2920 GCA_002367355.1 Deltaproteobacteria bacterium UBA3076
CAACTGAGTTTTGGATTCATAGATCAAAACATTCCAGTACCTCTTGGCCTATCGGATTTTTGAAGATAATTTGGAATTAATCATGCTCGGCCCTCACGAAAATTATTATCGTGACTTAAAAAGCTATCTGAAACGAAAATGAAATAAGGGAGAATCGGGTAAAGGGGAGGTGACGAGCGTATACAACGCATCCACTTGAACTGATAATTCGCTACGCTCCTTTACCTGCCGGTTATGCGGAGAGTCAGGCATGGCCTGGTTCACACGATTCGAAGGTAAACACATGCTGTCGAAAAAATCACGATTAGACAAAGACAAGATGGACCAAATCATTGCTGAGGCTCGACGTCGGGAAAAAACCTATCGGGAGCAAGCGCTCAAGATGTACCCATGGATCTGTGCACGATGCGGGCGCGAATTCACAGGCAAGAAACTTCGTGAACTCACGGTCCATCACAAGGATCACGACCACGATAACAATCCGCCTGACGGCAGCAACTGGGAACTGCTGTGCCTCTACTGCCACGACAATGAGCACCAGCGGTATGTGGATGAGGAATGGCATGACAAAGCGTCGCCGGGAGGTGAGCAAGAGCCACCCTCTACCTTCAAGGCGTTCGCTGGTCTTGATGCTTTGCTGAAGAATAAAAAGTAATTGATCCAATAAACGGCAATGCCGACATGTTCATTACCGGTGATAAAGAATTGCTTGATGCATAAAGTTAAAAATACGGAAAGCGTCTCTCCCAGGGTGTTTTGGGAGAAACTAATGGCCTAGCAGCATAAGGTGAAGCATGTGGAACTACCGAGTTATACGGAAAAGGAATGTATACATTGATCCAACAGATCAGAAGGAAAGAGTGAATTACACGTATGCCATACATGAGGCATACTACGACAAGAATGGACATGTTGGAGCCATTACCCAAGATCCAGTAGAGCCCTTTGGAGAGAATATAGAAGAGCTACGGCATTCATGGGTAATGATGGCAGAGGCATTCGGTCAGCCAATCCTTGACTATGACAACATCCCCGAGCCTGGATACGAAAAAAACGAAGATCCTATAGGATCTGAGCTTGATGAAAGACTCAAAGAGTTCAAAGCCGGTAACAAGAAGGGGGTTCCTTGGGAAAACGTAAAAGCGAAGCTGGAAGAAAAATGGGGTCCGTTTGACTATGAAGGGTATAGAAAACAGGTAGAAGAAGAGAGGGTAGAGAAGGAGAGGATTCACAGTGAGAACATTATTGGTACACCAACCTTGCAGGAACTCATCAAGAAACTGTACTCTGACTATAAGGAATGTATCAAAAGAGATAGGGCTGAGAATCCTTAAAAATACGCGGTGATTCCCGGCGGTTCGATAAAATAGAAAAAGGGAAATACTCATCATGAAGCCAGGTTCACGGGATATTAAAGTCAACATTCTTATTACAGGCGAAGAGCTTGAGGAATTACAGAAACATACTTGGTCAATGGTGGAGGCCTTTGGCCTTGACCGTCGTATTGAACAGTATAAAGGGAAGAGGCCCATCGGTTTGTATCGATGGGATATGGACTGCTTGATTGATGTTCTCAGTATGGCACTGGACGATTCAAAGGAATATCCAGACCACAATAGCTCAGGTTACTTTGCACTGAAAAATCTATCCGAGATGCTGAAGTCAGAATATGATAGGAATTTCGAGGTATGAGTTCTATTTTGGACATTGACCTGGACTATTTCAACCTGATCGAGAACCCCGAACAGCGACTTCAAGAATTATTAGATTGGGGAGATTGCCCCATAGCTTTCATTGTTGAAAAGCATCACAAAGTCTATTCTCGTTGGAAAGACCGCGTTAAAAGAGGAACTCTGACACAACCGTCTCATATTTTACACGTTGACGAACATCACGATATGATGGATCAAAAAAGGAATACTAACATTGCGAATTTCATGTATCACGCAATGCGAACGTGGAAAAACTGCCGAGTACACTGGATGGTAGACACGCCGATTGATTCCCCTGCAATGTGGCTTGATAATGATGTGTGGAAGTCATTCTCCCATAGATTTAGCCTTGGTCCCAACCGCCCTCATGGTTGGCCTAAGCCTGATATAGTTTCGATATGCACAAGTCCAAATTTCATCAGTAATGACTTGCTTCAGAGGCTATTGAGATCGATCCAAAAATTTATGACAGGATGTACAGGTGAAGCGTACACAGGGAATTCTGTAAGCCGTAGGGGTGATCGCACACCCTTTTCCATAAGGCTCCAGGAAGTCCAAGCCCGAAGAAAGCAGCCGGAAGAGTCTTTTGCAGATGCAGTGAATCTCACAATTTATAGAAAATACTTAACCAATAAGGACTGAGTGGCCTCTATCATTGGTGTTTCAAGAAAGACCCTGTCAAAAATTTTAAATGGGAGCGCTTTAGTTACTCCAGATATGGCATCGCGTTTATCACGGGCTTTTGATACTACGCCTGATTTGTGGTTGAATTTGCAAAAAAATTATGACTTATGGCCTATTAGAACAAAATCCAGTTGGATGTCAAAAACATTAACCATTCAATACACTTATAAATATGGATTTTTTTGTCCAAGTATTAATCCTGTTTTTTCAGCCTAAATAATCAGTTTCCCCACGCATCTTTTTGCCCTTATGGGGCTTGATGGGGTATTTTTATCCTTGATATGTCCAAGTATGTATATTATAATTAGCACAATAATCCATACTTGGACATTTTGGGGTGCTGAATGGACAAAAACTCAAATGATACTATTACGTTAAAAATTATTTTCAAAAGAAAAATAATTACTATCGATGCGCTGTCTTCTCTTTTGAATACTTCTGTAAAAACCGCAAGGCGTCGGTTAAAGCTATGGGGAGCCTATACCAGTTATAATAAAAATGGACGCTTTTATACGCTACCTAAT
>DFBQ01000113.1:2965-11358 GCA_002367355.1 Deltaproteobacteria bacterium UBA3076
CAACAATCAATCTGATTAAATTCTCAAAAGCAGGACTTGATGCTGCAGAAATGAGTGATCTACTTGGAATTTCTGTCCGATCATTCCTCTCTACTTTACAGAAACACACGGATATAAAAAGAGAAAAAAATCAGGGACGATTTATTTACTTCTCTGCGGTTGAGGAAGAGTTCATTAAACAAAAAAAATGTCGTGTTGGTATAACAAGAATCACCCAGCTACCAAAAGATACTGAGGCTATTTTAATTCTTGTAGAAACAATTAAGAATCCTCATTTGAATGTTGAAGCCCTATCTCTAAAATTAAGAGAAAACAATTGCGTCGTAACACCGGAAAGTATCAGGAATCTTTTTGCCTACCACGGTCTGACAGTAAAAAAAACGCCGGAAGTGCCTTCCTGAATTGTCTTTGTCATGGGCGCCCTCTGCTGTAAATTATCTTTAATTTTAGCTCACTTTAGCTCACTTTCTTCAATCGCCTTTTTTGTCTCCCTCGCAATCTTCAGCTCCTCATTAGTAGGAATCACCAGGACCTTAACCTCGCTGTTCTGAGTATTGATTTCCCGGATACTGACGCTGAGAACAGCATTTTTCCTGGTATCAATTTCAATGCCGAGCCTGTTCAAGCCCTGACAAGATTTTCCCCGGATGAGTGGCGCGTGCTCCCCAACTCCTGCTGTAAAAATGATGGCATCAACACTTCCAAGGGCCGCGAAATAGGCACCGATGTACTTTTTTATCCGGTAGGTATAAATATCAAGCGCTACTGTCGCCCGTTTATCGCCATTCTCCATATTTTTAATCACTTCCCGCATATCATTAGTGCCGCACAGTCCCTTGAGGCCGCTCTCTTTGTTAAGCAGCCTGTCTATTTCCTGCAATGACATACCAAGGTAGTCAGCCATAAAAAAAGGCAGGGCGGGATCAATGTCCCCTGATCGTGTTCCCATCACCAGTCCGGCAAGAGGGGTCATGCCCATGGTGGTATCAACGGATTTGCCGTTTTTTATGGCAGCCATACTGGCCCCATTTCCGATATGAATGGTAATAAGATTAAGCTCTGTAAGCGGCCGGCCCAAATATTCCGCCGCCCGCTCGGAGACATAAGCATGGGAGATGCCGTGGAAACCGTAACGCCGCACCTTGTGCCGCTCATACATCTCGTAGGGAATGGCATAAAGATAAGCATGGCTGGGGATAGTTTGGTGAAAGGCCGTATCAAATACCGCGACCTGCGGCGCATCCGGAAAGATCGATCCGGCGACCTCAATCCCCATCAGATTAGAAGGGTTATGCAAAGGGGCCAGGGGGATGTTTTTCTTAATGGCTGCGACCACGTCTTCATCAATAATCACGGTTGAGTGAAACGCCTCCCCGCCATGGACCACGCGGTGGCCCACAGCCGAAATCTCGGCCTTGTCCGCAATGACCCCGTGTTTTGGGTCAACCAGCAGGCCCACGATGCGGTTTAGTCCCTCACGATGGTCAGCGATCATACTCTCGTCAACATTTTTTTCGGATTCACCATTGGGCAGGACTATTCTGTGTGTGAGAATGCTGCTCTCTTCACCGATTTTTTCAGCCAGACCTCCTGCCAGTATCTTACGGTCTTCCACATCAAGCAATTCATACTTGATGGATGAACTCCCTGTGTTGATGACGAGTATTTTCATAACAACCCTTTTTCTGATTGCGCCTGGATTGCTGTAATCGCAACAGTGTTCACTATATCCGGGACTGTGCATCCACGGCTCAGATCATTCACAGGATGTTTTAGCCCCTGAAGAATAGGACCGATAGCTACTGCTCCTGCTGACCTTTGAACCGCCTTGTACGTGTTGTTGCCCGTGTTCAGATCAGGAAAGATAAACGTGGTGGCCTTTCCTGCAACGTCGCTCTCAGGCAACTTGGCCTTGGCAACCGAGGAATCAACGGCGGCGTCATACTGAATAGGTCCTTCGATTTTCAGGCCGGGGAAGGATTCCTGGGCCTTTTCTTTGGCAATCCTGGTTGCTTCACGGACCTTATCCACATCCGCTCCCTTGCCTGACTCTCCGGTAGAGTATGAAAGCATGGCAACAACCGGATCAATGCCAAAGGTCTTTGCGGTTTGTGCGGAGCTGAGAGCAATTTCAGCCAGTTGTTCGGCGTCTGGATCAGGATTAATTGCACAGTCCCCGTAGACAAGCACCCTGTCCTCCAGGCACATGAGTAGTACGCTCGAAACAATGGAAACTCCCGGCTTTGTCTTGATGATTTGAAGTGCGGGACGAATCGTTGCCGCTGTACTGTGTGCCGCACCGGAGACCATTGCATCGGCATGCCCCTTATAGACCATCATGGTTGCGAAACAGTTTACATCTCTCATCATGTCACGTGCATATTCCTCTGTGATCCCCTTATGTTTCCTTAAATTAAAATAGGTCTGCACGTACTCCTCAAATAACTCGGATTTCAGGGGATTAATGATATTCGCGAGGCTCATCCTCAGCCCTAATTGCGCGATCTTTCCACGGATCAGATCTTCATTGCCGAGGAGAGTGATATCCACCACTTCCCTATAAAGCAGTGTCTCGGCAGCCCGCAAGATTCTCTCGTCCTCGCCCTCTGGCAAGACCACGTGTTGTTTGTTTGCCCTGGCCCTTTGCAGCAGTTCATATTCGAACATCTTCGGAGTAATAATGGTGGTATGGGTTGTAACGACCCTTTCCTCCAATTGCTCCGTATCCACGTTTTTTTCAAAGACCGCCAGGGCCTGCGTTATCTTCCGGTCATCATCCGGTGAAATTGTGGCGTGGATCTTGTTAACGTTTGTGGCTGTGGGGAAAGTATTCTCTTTGACGCTGAGAATGGGCACCATCAGGGGGAATCCTTTGATGAGATCCCATATTGGCTTTTCCGGTTTCAAGCCACCGGTCAATACGATCCCGGAGATATTTTGCTCGGACGCGGACGAAACGGCAGCCAGACAGGCGACGATTACGTCCGCCCTATCTCCGGGAGTAATAATTAGTGAACCATATTCTATCCTGGTCAAGAAGTTATGCAGTTGCATTGCCGCGATCGTAAAGTTGTGCACGTGCCGGTTCAACTGTTCTTCCCCGTATAACACCTCCGCACCTAAAAGCTTCGCAATCTCGCCTACTGTGGGGTTCCCGAGAGACGGTTCATCCGGCATGGCGTAAAGCAACTGTTCTCCGGTCAAATCCTTTTCTTTCAGGAGCTTGATAATCGCCTCTCCATCCTTTGGCTCTGTACGGTTGATGATTGTGGCGATTGTGTGGCATTTTTTCCCACTCAGGGATTTAAGAGCTACTTCGACGGATCGGACTATATCATCCGTGCTCTTCTTGTGTGCGTTGGTCACTAATAAGACCGGGCATGACAGGTTTTTACTGATCTCCGCATTGATATCGAACTCAAAGGCAGCCGCGGAACTCACAAAGTCGGTGCCTTCGCATAACACAAAATCGCAACCATCACTTAATTGGTTATACTTATTGATTATTCCCTCAATCATCTCAGCCTGCTTGCCCAGTGAAACCAGATTGCCGGCCTCTGTTCCGGTAAATCCGTACATTTTATCGTACGGAATTCCCAGGTCGAAATATGAGGAAACAAGATTGATGTCATGATCCTGATCTTTGGCGTCTAAAATAATCGGGCGGAAAAAGCCAACTCTGTCGATTTTCCTGAGCAGCATCTCCATTACGCCCAGAATAATGGCTGATTTTCCGCTCCTTGCTTCAGTGGCTACGACATAAAGGTTATTTGACATGGTAGCCTCCTACTGTCGGAAGTCTGTGATTCGTGGTTCGTGGCGAAAAGTGCAAAAAACAGGCATTTACAGAAAAATAATTTCAAAAGGCAAAAACCAGCAAATCATTGGGGAGAATATGGCGGGCGATGGGCGACTCGAACGCCCGGCCTTTGGCTCCGGAGGCCAACGCTCTATCCAACTGAGCTAATCGCCCGCTCTATCTATATTTTAGGCACTTTAATTTGGCCAACATTGATTGTCAAACCTGATCAAGCAATAGCTCAGTTCAATGAATGACGTGGCCTTTACGGGTTATCTGTCCTGGTTGGAAAACTACGCATTTTTTATTAGACTATGAGTGAAGGCGTTTCAAAAAATAACACCACCATGCCCTTGACAAGACAGATGTCAAATAGCAAAAGACATGTGACAAAAAAACAAGTTAATAAAAAGGAGTTAATAAATGAACAAACGCTATCTTATGGCTCCGGGTCCTGTAGCTGTGGCACCTGAGGTTCTTGCAAAAATGTCAGAGCCTATCATCCATCACAGGTCACCTCAATTTTCAGCCATACTTACCAGGGTCCGAGAGGATCTCAAATATCTCTATCAAACGAAAAATGACTGCTTGATCCTGGCGTCTTCCGGTACAGGAGGCATGGAGGCATCTGTGGTCAACCTGCTTTCTCCCGGAGACAAGGCCTTGGTGATACGGGGAGGGAAGTTTGGCGAGCGTTGGGACGAGCTATGCAATACTTATGGAGTAAAGGCAGTAAACATAGACGTCACCTGGGGAAAAGCCGTTGACCCACAGGAAGTAAAAAAGGCCCTGGACGCCAACCCGGATGCCAAGGCCGTTTTTGTTCAGGCCCATGAAACCTCCACCGGCGTCAAACACCCTGTTGAAGAGCTGGGGGAACTGGTTGGGGAAAGACCGGCCACGGTCCTGGTGGTGGATGCCATAAGTGCCCTTGGGGTTTACGAGCTTAAGACAGATGACTGGGGTCTGGATGTGGTGATAACAGGCTCTCAGAAATCTTTGTCCCTGCCACCGGGCCTGGCATTTGTGAGTATCAGCGAGAAGGCTTGGAAGCTTGTAGAAAAGGCACAATTGCCAAAATATTACTTCAATTTTTTAAAGGAGAAAAAGGCCCTTGAAAAACAGACCACTGCCTTTACCCCTGCGGTATCCCTTATAATCGGTCTTGCAGAGGTGCTTCGTGGTATACGGGCAACCGGGCTTCCAGCCCTTTTTGCCCACCACAGGCGTCTTTCGGAAGGCACCAAGACAGGAGTAACTGCTATGGGGCTTGAATTTTTCTCCACGGCCCCGTCCGAGGCCATAACAGTCATCAAGTGCCCGGAGGGAATAGACGGCCAGAATGTGGTAAAAATCCTGAGAGAGGAGTATGGAATCACCATAGCCGGCGGTCAGGCCCAAGCCAAGGGTAAGATCTTCCGCATTTCCCATATGGGGTATCTGGATGAATGGGATATGATCGTAGCATTGGCCGCAGTGGAGAGAGCACTTAATCAACTTGGCTATCCTTTGGAATTTGGGAAGGGTGTGGCCGCTGCCGAGACGTACTTTGCTCAAAATAAGTAATGATTACACCGCAAAAAGTCTTGAAACATGATTCCGCTCAAAAAGCCCGAGATGCATCCCTTTATAGATAATGCTGAATTGTGAATGCTAAATGCTGAATTGTGGAAGAAAGTTTAAAAAAACATATACCTTAATTTAAAATTTAAAATTTATTGTGCGCCGCAGATGGGGTATTTTCAGCGGAATCAGTAATGATTTTGACTTTCTGCCTCTAAGGCAGTAATAAATGTGAGGATTTTATTTTTTTGAAAGGATAAGGCATAATACATGAAGGTCTTAGTAACTGACCCTATAGCAAGAGATGGAATTGAAATTTTTAAAGCCGCAGGACTTGATGTGGAAGAGCGTCCAGGGCTCTCGTCCGAGGAACTCCTGGAGGTCATTCAAGACGCTGATGGCTTGGTGATTCGTAGCAATACCAGGGTGACCAAGGAAGTAGTGGATGCTGCCAAAAAGCTGAAGGTTGTGGGAAGGGCCGGTACAGGCCTTGATAATGTAGACATTGCTGCCTGCAACAAGCGGGGTATCGTTGTAATGAATACTCCGGGGGGCAACACCAACTCTGCTGCAGAACACAGTATAGCCATGATAATGGCACTCTCACGCCACATCCCCCAGGCAACCGCCTCAATGAAGTCGGGCAAGTGGGAGAAAAAGCGCTTTTCAGGTCAAGAGGTGGCAGGGAAGACCCTTGGAATTATAGGTATCGGCAGGATCGGAAGCATCGTTTCACAGCTTGCTCAAGGTCTTAAAATGGAAGTTGTGGCATTTGACCCTCACATACGTCCGGAAATGGCTGAAAAACTTGGAGTGGAGTTGACCGACCTTGACAATGTCCTTGCAAGAGCTGACTACATATCCATACACGCCCCCTTGACCGCAGAGACAAAGAGGTCTGTCAATGCCGAGCTTTTCAATAAGATGAAGGATGGGGTCATGGTGCTCAACTGTGCCCGTGGCGGGATCATCAACGAACAGGATTTATACGAAGCCATGAAGTCAGGAAAGGTGGCAGGTGCTGCTCTGGATGTATTCGAAACAGAACCTACAGGTAAAGAACACCCACTATTCTCCCTGGACAATTTTATTTGTACACCTCACCTCGGTGCCTCAACCAGAGAGGCCCAGGAAAACGTTGCCCTGGCTGTTGCCAGGCAGATCTCAGACTATCTCACAAAGGGTGAGGTAAGAAATGCCGTAAATATGCCATCAGTCAGCGAAGAAACCTTGGCCCAGCTCACCCCCGTCCTCAATCTTGCTGATAAATTGGGGACCTTCCATGCCCACCTTACCACCGCACCTGTGGATGAGGTGACCGTTTATTATCAGGGAGATATAGCAGGCATTGACACTGCACCTGTTACCGTATCAGTAATCAAAGGCCTCCTTTCCCCAATACTCAGGGAAGAAGTGAATTTTGTAAACGCCCCTATACTTGCTGAAGAGCGAGGTATAAAAGTGACGGAATCCAAGAGCAAGACATCTGAGGACTTTACCAGTCTCCTCACAGTCACAGTAAAGACAGCCAATGGCACCAATACTCTGGCAGGAACCATATTTGGCAAAAAAGAACCCCGTCTTGTCAGAATAAATAATTTCTGTCTGGAGGCTGTGCCGGAGGGACATATGTTACTCATTTACAATGAAGACCGTCCAGGGGTAATCGGTCGAGTTGGAATCACCCTGGGTGAGGCGAATATTAACATAGGCCAAATGCAGGTAGGACAGGATCCGGACCATCACAGGAATGTCATACTTCTGACCACGGATGATTCGGTAGGGCCCGATGTCCTTTCCCATCTCCTGCAGGAGGACGGTGTTGAAAAGGCTCAAGCCATAGAACTCTGAGATAGTTGCTTGAGACTCAATTATCTCTGCTAAGGACCGCTCATTAACGATTTACGGTGAATCAACCTCACTCTCATTCGTCTTTCACATTTCACCTTTGACTTTCGAGTTTTAACTTTAACAGTCATGTAAATATGCACATGCTTCTTACAGACGAACCAGGTAAAAAACTACTCCTCTTGGGCAATGAAGCCATTGCACGAGGGGGACTGGAGGAAGCCAAATGCTCTTTAGACGTCTGAAAATAAAACAAATCGTTTTTTTCATTGCCTTGGCGATATTTATGTTGAGTCTCCCCGCATGCACGGAAAGGCAGAAAAAGAGCATAAAACACCTCAAGTCAGACGTCATCGGGATCAAGAGAAAGGTGACCCTCTATGACTGCAATGGAAACGTGATCAGGGACTGGGAAGGCCGTTTCAAAATAGAGATCCAAGGCTCCTATCTCTCTTTTATTGATGATAATGGCAAGGACATCAAGGTCAGTGGAACCGTGGTAGTGGAAGAAACGTAATTGTCACCGAGACGCCCTCTCACTTAACGATTCTATGGCAGCTACCCAGCATAGTCTAAAATCTATTCTTGAGGCCATGTTATTGGTAGCAAACAGGCCTATTGGTCTGAAAAAATTCACTCAGCTTCTGCCTGAATATGACAGGGGTGCTATCATCACTACATTGAAAATCCTCCGGAGGGAGTACAACGACGAAAAACGCGGCTTTGAACTCAAGGAGGTAGCTGGGGGATTTCGTCTTCAGACCCGCAGGAATTTGCGAAGCTGGGTGCTCAGGCTCAAGAAGTCAAGTCCGGTAAGACTCAGCAGGGCAGCCCTTGAGACGCTTGCCGTTGTGGCGTACAGACAGCCGGTAACAAGGTCAGAGATTGAAAGTATCAGAGGAGTGGACGCCAGCGGCACCCTGCGTTTCCTGCTCGACAGAAAGATTATCAGAATTGTCGGCAGAAAGGACCTTCCCGGTCGCCCGTTACTTTATGGCACGACCCGGCAGTTCCTGGAGGTATTTGAATTAAAGGATTTGTCAGACCTGCCATCCCTGGCAGAAATGGCCGAACTGGAACATCAGACAAACGGCCTTCCTCAAATCCCATTGTTCAGATAGGGATTGGGGGATTAGCCTTTAGCGGTTAGCTATTAGTTTAATGGTAAGCGTTCACAGGGCAC
>DFBQ01000113.1:11430-12119 GCA_002367355.1 Deltaproteobacteria bacterium UBA3076
CAGGATGTTTTGCTATTACAAACACTTACCCGTTGGGCGTTATTTCTAATTAATGTAATACCTTGATTTTTCAAAGCTAAACCCTAACGGCTAACAGCTAATCGCTCAGCATAGATAAAAGGATCTGAAGAGATGTGCCAATCCACAATCTATCTTAAAAAGGGCGATACGGAAGAAGAGATATTGCGTGACGCCATCCTGGTAGAACCCTGTACTGAAGGGGTCAGAATACAGGGGTTATTTGATGCCCCTAAAATCATTTCCGCCCGCATTGCCAGCATTGATCTATTAAAGAACAGGATCATATTGGAGCCTCAAGAATAGTTCCCTACCCCACTCCATCAGGAGCTGGTACTGGGGTAGGCCCGGCAAATCGTACTGAGGTTATCAGAAATGACCAAACCCGCAACCAAAATTCCCATCTCCTCAATCATCTTAGATGAAGAGATCTATCCAACCTCCGCTCCGCAGATATCGGACAGGCCATCGGACGTTCAAGGCAGACAGTGGACTCATACACAGCCGATCTTCGCGCTNNCAACCCTGCTTAGCCTCGACACCAAGATATCCCGCATGCACCGCCTCGGCATCCCTCAGGACCGGATTGCAATGAGACTCGGCGCGCTCCAAAAGACAATATCCAACCAGCAATTCCCGACGCCTCCTTTTTGAGTGACAGTTTTCCTTTA
>DFBQ01000097.1:0-983 GCA_002367355.1 Deltaproteobacteria bacterium UBA3076
GCCTTGAATACAACAAAAAATCCTATTAATTTTTGTTCAACTTATTTATCTCCCGTTCCTAAATTTATATGAATAGAAATATTAGCATTCTATCAGGATCATATAAAGAAATGGCTAAAAATCATGGTCTACAACCCATAAAAGTAGGATCGGTGGTTCTGCCCAATCCTGTGTTCCTTGCCCCGATGGCAGGGATTACGGACTATCCTTTCAGGTGCCTTGCCAGATCCTTCGGGGCGGGATTGGTAGCAAGTGAAATGATATCTTCCCAAGCCCTTGTACGTAACAGTGTCCGATCTGTCCGCATGGCCGGCACTGCTGAAGAGGAATTTCCCCTGGCAGTGCAGATCTCAGGATCAGACCCGGTTGTTATGGCAGAAGCCGCCCGGATTAACGAGTCCCTTGGCGCAGCAATAATTGACATAAATATGGGGTGTCCACAGCGTAAAATTGTAAAGACCGGGGCCGGTGCAAGCCTCATGCGTGATGAGGTCCTGGCAGGCAGAATCATAGGGGCAATTGTAAAAGCGGTTAGTGTACCTGTTACTGTCAAGATCCGTCTGGGTTGGGATCATAAAAGCATAAATGCAGCCAGGATCGCCAAAATCGCCCAGGATTCCGGCGCTTCCCTTGTTACTGTCCATGGCCGGACCCGCAGCCGGATGTTCTCCGGAAAAGCTGGCTGGTCGGCAATCAGAGAAGTAAAGGAGGCTGTGTCTATTCCTGTAATTGCAAACGGTGACATCCAAAGTCCGAAGGATGCAAGCCTTTGCCTTGAGGTCTCCGGGGCGGACGGGATCATGGTAGGAAGGGGTGCCCTTGGCAGGCCCTGGTTATTCGATCAGATACTCCATCTCCTGGAAACAGGCGAAGACAAAAGACCTCCAGGCATTGAAGATCAATATGCCTTAGCAAAAAAACATTTTGAGCACATTGTTGACTTTTATGGACTCCCTGTGGGCCTGTGGCTTTCTCGAAAACAC
>DFBQ01000097.1:1127-3419 GCA_002367355.1 Deltaproteobacteria bacterium UBA3076
GTATTATCGTACGTCGCAGTGACTGGAAAATTGAAGCAACGCCACAGATTGGGTTTTTTCAGCGGAATCATATCTGATTTTAGTCCAGCTTTGGCCCCTGTCCTGATCTCTCCTCCCGGGAATCAGGCTCATGTCCTTCTTCATTAGCNNATTAGCAGATTCCCCCAGAATATCAGGTGTAAAAGGCCTGTTTACCGCGGTTATTTTCTCCCCATTACCGAAAACAGTATTCGTTTCTTCAAACAGATCACCAGGGACCTCCTGAATAGCTCTCATTTCAGATGCCGCAAGGTTTAATGTCTGATCGACCTCCTCCGGTGGCAGGGCCTCCTCATCTATGACCCGCAAATAACCCTCGAGAACAGAGCGTATTTTATATGCAGTTTCCCTCTGAATACGTCGGAGCCCCATTATTCGCTCCTCCAATTGAACAGCCTCTTGATGGGCATCAGCAACTATACGCTCTGCATCCAGTTTTGCCCTTTCATGCATGAGCTCTACATCTTTTTCGGCCTGTGACTTCATTTTTTCTGATAACTTGTGAGCCGAGGTCAGGGCCTCCCTGAACTCCTCTTCTCTCTTTTTCATATCTGCCAACTGGTCCTTATACGCAATCAACTGGTCCTTCAGGGCATTCTTTTCTTTAATCAGAGAGGTCATAATCTCACTTACTTTCTCAAGGAAGGAGTCTACTTCTTCGGGATCGTAACCCCGGAACCTGGCGCGGAATTCCTTCTCAAGTATTTCGTTTGGGGAGAGACTCATATAACACCTCTATGAAATCTGATAGGCCAACTGATGAAGTGTTGGTACGATAAAACTACGTAAAAAGATTATTGCGATGATGATCACCATAGGAGTTAAATCCATTCCCCCAAACTGTAAAGGGAGTATGCGTCGAACCCGGTACATTAAAGGTTCGGTTATGTTATACAGAAATCTTACTATGGGATTATAGGGATCAGGGTTAACCCAGGACAAGATGGCCCTGGCAATCAATATCCACATGTAGAGATTAAGAACAATATCGACGATGGTGGCGATAGAATGCATGAAATTGCTTAGGATGAACATACTGGTATCCTTAAAGAATTATGAATGAGAGACTGTTCCTCTGAATGTACTTTTGCCCTTTCAGGCTTAAATGGCTGTATCGGTTTTCTATTATAGTTATCGTACAATTCATTCCCTCTATTAAATTGGGATAGTTGTTTTTTTCACCCTTTGCCAAAAGGACACAGTGGATAATTACAAGTCTTACAGCTAAAACATAGTCCGCCGTGGCCCAGGGCCGCAATCTTTTCCCGATCCATGCATTCCCCTGCCAATATTCTGGGAAGCACCAGATCCAATACGGTGGTGCGGAAATACATGGCACAGGCCGGAATTCCAAGGACAGGCACATCCCCGATATAACTCACCAGAAACATGGCCCCGGGTAAAACCGGACTACCATACACTATATCCGTTGCACCGGCTTCCCTGATTGCCACACGGGTCACGTCATCCGGGTCAACTGACATCCCGCCTGTACATAATATCAACTCGGCCCCCAGCCCAAGGGCCTTTTTTATCTCTTCCAGGATCATCTCCACATCGTCCGGGGCCAAAGAAACTGATAACACATCAACGCCGTAGTCCTTAAATTTTTCCTTCATTATTGGCCCGAAGGCGTCCTTTATACGACCCTCAAATACCTCTTGACCCGTAACTAAAACAGCTCCCCTTCGAATTTTCCAGGGCAGGACCCGGATGAGCCCGCCGGCATTTGAGGCGATGGACACTGCCTCATCCACCACCGGCTTAGGCACCACAAGCGGTATTGCCCTGCCTGCGGCCACAAGATCGCCCTTTTTGACCACTGTGTTATCATGGCAAGTGGCCAGCATTACCTCCCCAAGGAGATTAAAGGCCAACAAGTGCCGGCAGTCTACCTGCAACAGACCTTCTGCCTCTGCGCGAAAACCTACTTTGCCTTCAGATGGCTGGTTGTCATATTCAATGCCGGGGCCGGCTATGGCCTGTGCCATGGTAAGCGCTGCCTCATCTTCATGTAGTTCATTCCCTGAAAGCTCCAGCACGTAGATATGATTTTTCCCCATGCGCTGCAAATGGTGTATGTCGCTGTCCTCAATCACATAACCTTTTTTGAAAGTAGGACCCTTTTTTTTCCCAGGGATTATCTCAGTCATGTCATGGGGAAGGACCATCCCCACTGCCTTGGTTACAGGAACCATCTTTAAGCCCATTCGAATACCTTCGAGTAACTGTAAGCGTTTACAGGGTGCTGCA
>DFBQ01000097.1:3459-11796 GCA_002367355.1 Deltaproteobacteria bacterium UBA3076
CCGGCCGCACTGAACGCTTACCTTACAAAACCTTATAGTAAGCACCGTGCGCGCAGGCTCGGCATAGCACTTTACCGTCCCTCTCAACTTCCCTGCAGTCCTGCACATAGTCACCACAGGACTCGCACTGTACCCTCCTAATTGGTCTTCCGGGCAGGTCATGGGCAGGCACTTCCACTCTGACCTCCTGCACCCTGAAGAGCTCATCATCACTCATCAGCTTATAGGCCTTTAATTGACGCCTGTACTTGTCCTCTATTTCCGGGCAATACTTCCGCGAAAGCTCTCTCGATTCTTCTCTGGCGACTACCCTGAAAGCCTTACCTGTCTTTAGGTGCACAAAGGTCGATGCCATTATCCCATAGTCCACCCATCTCAAAGAGCGTTTGCCAAGGGAGCATCCGGTAACAGACTGCAAGGCATCGCTGGCACACCGGTCAATTTCCACATATACCATAAAAGACTTGCGGTCCCTCCCCTTTGGATCATCTATGCCCAGCAGACGTAATCCCAGCATAGCAAGCCGTACCCCAAGGACCTGACCGGCACACAGATGCCCATGAATCCGGACAGATTCCTCCAGGAGTTCCTCAAATGGCCTTTCAAAAATCTTGTTTGTCGATTCCATCTTCATGTCCAAAATTATGGTTCATCGCGAATTATTGGGGTAATCCACTTGAACAGCTATTAGCGCTTAACTGTTAGCTGTTAGCTATCTATTTGAAAAATAACCACAAACTAACGGCTGATACCTGAGTTTTTCCAAAGCTAAGCTAATGGCTAACAGCTAATCGCTCAATTCAGTTTATATGAAAATCTCAGGCCTTCATGCTTTGTTTTGGGGTACATTATACTATTAAATCACGAAGGACAAATAATTCTGATAAGGCGGAATTGAAGTAACTTCTCAATAAGTCCGGGCAAATCATATTTTGCGACTATCCAGTGGATTCCCGCCTTCGCGGGAATGACAGGCGCTCACACCCAATCGTCATTCCCATTAAAGTCGGGATGACAGGCGCTTATACCCAATCGTCATTCCCGCGAAGGCGGGAATCCAGTGACTGTTACCCGGGCTTATTGAGAAGTTACGGATTGAAAGAGCTACCGGGCAAAGGCACAGGGATCAATTTCCGGAAAGATGGGGTTTTCCATCTCAAGCCTTTGTAATCTGCATGCCGTGAGCTCAGATCTGTCACCACCATTCCAGTAAAGGTTTGCCAGTATCCAGAACCGTTCCAGATCTTCAAAAAAGAATTCCTTCATGCGGTCTACAAAATGACCGTTAGAAATTACAAAAGGAATATCGCTGTTCATGGACTGGAGCACTTCTCTTGCTGCCTGGCTGACTATCCGTTTTGCAAGTTGGTCATCTTGTCTGTTGGCTTTGAGATCAGAGGCCATGGCTCCCAGCTCTCTGATAGCCTCGTGGGAGTGTTTGTACATCCATGATACAGAGCCGTATATCCACCTGTCAAAAGTCCCCTTGTCGCCCCAGGATGAGGGAGTGATAAATACCTCCTGATTTCTGGGATAACGGGCCAGGTAAGCACTGGGTGTAATCAACTCTGTCTCACTCTGATTATAGTAGAGCTTTTTTAGCAAATAATAGAGAAAGTCCGTACCCTCGTACCAGTGATGGCCAAATAGCTCTGCGTCGTACATGGCCACTACCAAAGGTTTTTTCCAGAACCAGTTCTTTATGTACTGGAAGCGGAAATTCCTTGACTCCACGAAGTGCTGGGCGTGCTTGGCTGCCTTTTCAAGGGCCCATGCCCTGACATAGGGCTCTTTATAATCGCTTTTTCGGCTGGTAATTCGATTGTACTTCAAAGGGCCGCCTCTGATATGAAATTCCAGATAGTCGGGATCGCCGGGATAACCTTCTTCACCGCTCCAAACCTGTCTTCCTGTCTCTGGATCTCTGGCAAAGGCAGCGACATTGCTCCCTTTGAGATATACCGGTGCGTGGGTGCCAAAAGCAGCAGGGGAGTCTGCATGCAAAACCGCATGGGTTTCAGTAAAAAAGTAATGAAGGCCGACCTCTTCCAGGAAATTTTCTATACCCGGTACATAAGCACATTCAGGCAACCATATGCCCATGGGATCCCTGCCAAAAACGTCTCTGTAATCAAGGACCGCGGTCTGTATCTGTCCTCTGACAGATTCAGGAAATGCTGTAAAGAAAGGTAGAAAGGCATGGGTAGCTCCACAGGTTGAGATCTCGATGTAGCCCTCGTCCTGTAACTTTTTTAATGCCTTGGTAAGGTCCCCATTGTATCTCATAAAGCAGTCTCTTACTTCCAGGAAACGGTTGAGATGCATCCAAGCGGTCTCATGATAACGATGGGCCTCTCGCCCTGTCCGGTCCACTTCCGCCCTGGCAAGGCTTATGTGGGCCTCCATGTATTTCAGGAACTCTTCCTGGAGTAGGGGACACCTCATCATATTTGTAAGTGTCGGCGAGATATCCATTGAAATGCGGAAATCCACCCCTTCTGACTTCAAACGTTCAAAGGTCAGAATCAGGGGGACGTATGTCTCTCGAATCGCCTCGTGGAACCACTCTTCAGGAAAGCCCATGGGCTGCCATATGCCGGACATGCCGTATGCTACTCTCCGCCTGAAGTATGGCAGATGTGCGTGCAAATGGAGAAGCTCAAGTCCTATTGAATGCTTAGCTGACTTCATGACAGACTTGAGTTCACGTTGAGTGGGATGTTCAATTCTTAAGTCAACTTCTTTGTATAATACCGGATTACCTCCCGAGGATACCCTGATTGTCTGTACCGGGTTTGATACATCAGTGAGGGACTCAATCTTCCCTTGATCTGAGATGGCCACAAGCTGTACTCTGTAAACCCTGTCCGGCGCGGCTGGAAGGTACCAGTTGTCCGAAAAACCCGGATGTACTTCCACGTCCATGTGATGATGCAGGCCTCCTGCCCAATCATGAAATACCCTGATATATGTGCGCACTTTTGCAGGATCGCCCCCTGAAAGGGTATCAAGATGTTTTGCCAGCCTTTCCCTGTCAAGGTGCCAGTAAGTGAAAATTCGTCCTTCATCAATGGGCAATAAAATGATTTGATCCGGCTTTGCCGGAACGCCGGCTATATTGGATGTGATAACAGCAGGGCTCAGATCCTTCTCGCCCTCTTTTTTTGGTCTTATTATTAGGGCAGCCTGATAGGCGCTTCCATCCCGGATATCTGTAAACAGCCAGTTTGTGCTTTGGAATATAGGATGGGGTTCGAGTTGGTTGAGCTGTATGCAGATATCTATGTCCTTCCAATCCAGCCCCTTGGGAGCCAGCAAATCTTTTTTTACCCTCTTCCAGCATTCATCGGGCATGTTCCACCACGCCCTGAGCTGTACATTGTCTCCTTCCCAGATCTCCCGTTTTAGTTCCATGAAGGGAAAAGAAGGACCTATCTCAAAATCCAGAAAAGCCAATTCCTGGACGACCTCCGGCGGCTTGAAAATGAGTCTGAACAAGGTCTTGAGAATTGGGTGATTGGGTGATTGGGTGATTGGGTGATTGGGTGGAGGGGTTTTTTCTATGTCCGTTTTAGGTGCTATTATCAGAGAGACCTCTTTTAAGGCCCCAAGGACTGTGGCATGGTTGGAGAGGCCGGTATGGAGCCATTCCTGTTCTCCAAAGCCTGTAGACGGCTCCGGCCACCTAATTACGTGGAGGAAAATATCGATATCCTTTTCCCAGTCAAGCCCTGACGATATCTCTACCTCTCGCTGCACCTGCTCCCAGTCAATATCCATCCATTTCAGGTGATGACGCCTCTCGTTTTCCGAAACCAGGACTACCTTGGGCGTGTAATGAAAAGATGTGGAAAGATGCAGTTGATAGTGTTTTTTGTTAATAAGCCTGAGCTGGATAGGGCCATCAGCGTCCAGATGAAACTCGGTGGAGAGGAGGTGTGAGACCTTCTTTTCCAGGATTGGTAATTCTTTTGTCTTCTCTCTGACCTCTATGAACAGGTCTTCTTCGGCTGTATTTACCTGTTTTGAAAGTTCCTCATTCCATATTACCCGAATGAGGTTTCCGGCAACTTCCACCGTCACATTCGATGTTGAAAAGGTTTTGCAGAATATACTGGAGGTAAAGAGAGGTTCTAATTGTAAAGCAGCCACGGCAGCTCCTTTTGAATATCGTAATCGTTCAAAGGTTCAGGGTTCAAAGGTTCACAGGTTCAGGGTTATTTTTCTTTCGCTGACTTTTAAACCCTGAACCTCTGAACCCATAAAAGGTCTCCATGGCCATGAATCCGGAGGCGGAACTGAGAAGCTAAGCCATTCCCTTCGAACAGGATGTAATAACTCTAATTTATAGGCATGAAGACCAATAGAGGCATCAGGCAATGGGGCTTCAGCGCCGTATTTGATGTCACCAAGCAGGGGACAGCCCATAGCAGCGCACTGTACCCTCAGTTGATGCGGGCGCCCGGTTTCCGGTTTGAGTTCAAGTAAATAGACGCCCTCCTCGGCCTCAAGCAACGTCCAGGAAGTCTGAGCAAATTTTCCTCCGGTTTCTGTAAAGCCGGGGGATATTACCCTTACGATGTTTTTTGCATTGTTTTTTTTGATTATGTGCTCAAGCACCCCGTGCTCAGATGGGGGCTTTCTTTCAGTCAAGGCCAGGTAAGTCTTGGACATCCTATGTGTCCGGAGCTGGTCAGAAAGCCGGGAAGCGGCCTTTGATGTAACGGCAAAGCAGACTACCCCTGAGACAGGACGGTCAAGTCTATGAACTACTCCGAGAAAGACATTGCCAGGCTTGCTCCTGGTCTTTTTCAGATACATCTTGCCCCAGTCCAGCAGTGACATATCTTTACTGGAATCAGGGACGGTTGGAACACATGCAGGTTTTGAAAGTGCCAGGAGGTGGTTGTCCTCGTACAAGACCCTTACATGCCCTAAACGTCCTGATTGGATTTGTGATTGTTGATTGTTACACAACCTTTTTGCCTTTGTCCTGTTTCTTAACTAAAACGAGCGATTAGCCTTTAGCGGTTAGCTATTAGTTTAATGATTACAGGATGTTTTACTATTACAAATTTAGCTGTTAGCTGTTAGCGATTAGCGGTTAATTTGCTGCTGTTNNTTACTAACACCTAAAAGCTAATAGCTGTTTATCACTGATTACCACACTAATCCGTGATAAACCATTTTTCAAAGCTAAACGCTAAACGCTAATGGCTAACAGCTAATAGCTCAACTTAGGTCTTAACAAGTAACAAAGTAAAGTAAGAAGGCCTATCCCCTTCCAATGTCTCGATATCGCGGCTAATGCTCTCTCCGGGCAGGCCACATTTCCTGACTGCGACTGACTTGTCAAGCAGATCCTCTTTACGGATTACCTCTAATATTTCCCTGAAATGACGGTAAACTTTTAAGACCACCAGATTATCAGTGACTCCCAGCATCTGTTTGAGTTCCTGCCCTCCCCTTGCCCCGGAGACAATTGCCAGGGATTCTTCACCCTGAGCAAGAGGCACACCGGTTCTGGCTGCGGCTGCCTGGTATGAAGTTATGCCGGGTATAATTTCGGCCTCAATGCCGGGCTCAAGATATTCAATATGTCTTATAAGATAAGTAAAGGTTGAGTAAGTGGAAGGGTCGCCCAATGTTATAAAGGCAGCGTCAGCCGGACGCCTCAGCACATCAAGTACCTTCCTTGCGTTCTCTGTCCATACGTCTTCAAGTAGCTGTTTGTCCCTGACCATCGGGAAGTGTAAAGGGATGAGTTCTGCCCCGGGATTAAGATGAGGCCTGGCTATCTGCACTGCGAGGCTATCTTGCTGTTTGTTGGAGGTGGCTGCAAACACTGTTTTCATATCTTTCAGTCTTCGCACGGCCTTAAGGGTCAAAAGCTCTGAATCTCCGGGCCCTACTCCAATGGCGCACAATTTTCCCAAGGCTTGTTTTTTTCTCTTGCCTGCTGAAATAGACATTGAACCCATTAGATGCCACCTTTCTGCGCGCCGTGCAGGAAAACTGCGATCTGCGGATTCAAAACCTTTTTACTCATTGCTGCATGAGGACCGGAACAAGTGATGAGATCATTTGGATAGTCAATCAGCCTCCAGATCAATAATAAGGGAAGAGACAAAACGACCGTCAATTGGCATGTCTGCCGGCAAATCCCTCCATTCTTCGTAAAGTGTCATTAAAGACTCCTTCACAATTGAATCAATCCTTTTGCGCGTAAGGCCTGCCTGCTCGGCAACAGGTTGCAGGGCCTCTACGCAATATTTGACTGTCTCTAATGGTAGTTCAGGCCCTGAATATTTCTTTTCTCCACTGAATGAAGGAGTTGGGCTATTCGGGAACCACGTGCTTCTCAAGTAGTTGAGTTTCCCTGCCGGTGCAGGATAAAATGTCAATTCTCCACCTAATGTCTTTTGGGCAAGGGCGGTCAAAAGGGCCTGGGGCAAGATAAGCTCATTCGGATGGCCTAAGTTGGTTGAGGCCCAGGGTATCTCCCCGGCCCAATTTTCATGTTGAGGTAAGATGCATGCCATAAGGCATATCCATTCATCTGCGGTGGTTATAAAACTTTCCATAGCGATGAGTTCTGCCATATCACAAAATGGACGGTACTTGCTGAGGGCCGAGTCCCATAACAAAGGATTCTTAAATAATAATAGTCCTTTTAGGGCGTCTGCCCATGCTTCAGGCAAATGTAAGAAATCCTTGGATATCCGGCCGGAGTCCACCAGGCTGCCGGCCTTTGCTGCCAATTTTCTGGTCATGGTATTGGCAAGTCTTATTATGTCTTCTAATGTGCCGGATTTCAGGACGTCCTTTGGGGACCTATGTTCTGTCTTCGCCGCAGCTTCCAAGCCCAGATTGAGAAAGGCCGCCACCTTGAAAAGGGAATTGCGTAGTGCATCAGGGTCATCGAGGTCAACCTCATCCACCATAAGGACCTTGTTTGCAGCGCCTGCCCATTCCTGAACAATCCGTTCCATGACTCTTGTGCCTGACAGTTCTTCTATGGCAGTTCGAAGGACCGGATAATCTCCCATGTATAGAGTAGGCACAAAGGCCGGTAGCAGAATATCAGACCCTTTTTCTTCTTCAAAGTAGGCAATTTCAACTTTTCTAATATGATTACCATGCAGAGGGGCGTAAATATCAAGGGCGTCATAATAGTCCGGAAGGCCCCAATCTCCTATTCGGGAGTGCCGTAGACGAAGGGATTTTTCTACGTTTTCCGACTCATTCTCCCAGAGAATGGTCTCAAATACATCCCTGTAGAGACCAGGCGACACCTCCAGCATCTTCATGAGAAAACGCCCCCAGATTGGCTGTAACGCCTCCTTTTTGAAAAACACGAAATACACATTATCCAAAGTAAACTGAGGAAGTTTGTCTTTGGCTTCCTGTATATCCATGTCATCAGGCCGCTTGTATATCCGGATAAAGGGCCTCAAAATGGCAGGAAGAAGTGTCTCATCTTTTTTCATCAGCCATTGTAACCATAATGCCATCGCCTCTTCGCCGATTTCAAAAAGGAGCAATATCCATGTTGCTATTTTCTCAGGCCTGAGTTCAGCCTTATGCCACCAGTCCAGATCGAACACGAACTGTAACTGTTCCGCATTTGCTAAATTTAAAATATGAACAGCATCCTGAGGCCCAATTGCCTTAACAGTCCAGAATAATTCCTCAACCGGCAATCCTTGCACAAGGGCCCTGCTATCCTGAGAAAGCAGTATTATTTCCTGACGCATCTCCCATGGAGTCATTAAGACCACAGATGCCTGCTCAGCAAGAGGCAGCTCATTCATAAGTGCCTCGGCCTCAGCCTCGGGCAAGGTTAAAAGTGAATCAGGTTTAAGAGTAGTCAAGTCTTCATTCCTTCTTACCGACAAAACAATAGTACGTAGCCGAACACCCTATAAAGTCAATAACAATAATCATTTCGAACAAGTCCCACAAGCAGGATTTTATTTTAATACTGATAATTGGGGAATTGCGAATTGAAGAATTGAAGGTATTATATTGATTTTAATTCCTCAATTCCTAAATTCCTCAATCCCTAACCCGGACAAGCCGGAACCAAACAGGTTTGAAGATAAAAAAATTGGCATCCTTCATATCAAGCCAAAAGTAGTTTACATTTTTAGGGGTAATATACCTCAAAAAATATGACTTGTGAGATTAGCTATTAGCTGTTAGGTTTAGCTTAACAGTCCGTTTTTATACAAAGTTTTTACCTAATAGCTAACGGCTAACAGCTAATGGCTGACATCCGTCTATGTTGAAAAAGTGTAAACTACAAAATGAAGGATGCCTAATATTCCACGGATT
>DFBQ01000227.1 GCA_002367355.1 Deltaproteobacteria bacterium UBA3076
GGCTATCTGGGCAATGAGACAGTCAATCGTGCTCCGAACAGTGATTCCTTTTTTGCGGCAGGCAAAATAGATGCGGGCTGCCCAGGCGTATGATTCAACCGGGTCCTTGGGATGAAAAAACCGCTGGGAGGAAAGATATTTATAACCGTTCACGGGTTCAGAGGTTNNATCTGAGCAGTTGTTTCGTGAGTTCTGAACGGTCTTGCACCGATCCAGCCCTTCAACCTAGATTATGCAGCTGCCGAGTTTGCTAAAGATGCGAGACGAAGGGCATGCAGACGTACTCTTGTACTTCAAGTGCCCGACAACAAAGCAGATTCAGTAAAATCGGCAGCCCTTTGCGGCTTCAAATGCCGAAAAAACATATCAAAAGCTGGGGCACCTTTTGGGTGCAGAAATTGAGCATATTATTAGCAGATAATCCCTTAATATAAAAAATAAAATCTTCTTTTTCGGTATTTGAAGTGCATAATTTGGGTTCAAATTTATTGACCAGTAGTTTCCAATAGTGGTACAGACTGATCACAGGCCCACGGTTCATAGGTTCAGGGTTCAGGGTTCAAGCCTGCCCTGGTGCGACGTAACGTGCGATTCAACACGGTTCTTCTAGGCACTACACCAAGGATTCTATGAAAAGGACTATCTAAACCAGGTCTGGGCCAGGGGTTAGAGAGCGATGGAAATTGAACGAGGGGAGCATATGTCATACCCCCCTAAATTTGAAGATATTGAGGCCCGCCCGCCTCGCCTGAGCTCGCGATGGTGGGCAGGCCTGGCAACAACTGGCACGTGAATTAACAAGGCGTGTGTATAGGCTAACAATGAAGCCCAGGTTTACGAAAGACTTCGGATTGAAGAAACAGGTACAAGATGCTGCCGGATCATCGATGCATAATATTGCCGAAGGCTTTGATTCGGAGACAAATTCGGAGTTTGCTCGTTTTCTTCAGTATGCAAAGAGATCTTGCTCCGAGGTCCAGAGTGAGCTTTACGTGGCACTGGATCAACAATACATAACGAAAGCTGAGTTTCAGGATGTGTATGACCCGGGTTGAGCGGTTCAACGTTCACGGTTCCCGGTTGAAAAACCCTAACTGGCTGTTAACAAAAGGATAACGGATCAATAAGGACGAATGAACGCTTACAAAAGGAGAAGGCATTATGGCCACGATCAAGATAAAGGGGATGACCTGTAATCACTGTATAATGGCAGTCACCAAGGCCCTGAATGAGATTGACGGGATCAAGAATGTAAAGGTGGACCTTGAGAAGGGTGAGGCGTTTTTTGAAGGAAAGCCAATTGACATGGACCTGGTAAGAGAAAAGATCAAGAAGGCAGGCTACGAAGTTGTCTGATGAAGTCACACTCAACGTTGACGTCATGACTTGTGCGTCATGTGTCCTGCGCGTAGAGCAAGGGCTAAAAGACCTTGATGGTGTCCGGAAGGCTTCAGTCAATTTTGCCACAGAGAAGGCGACTGTTGAATATGATTCGTCTGTTCTTGGACCGGAGAGCATTGCCGACAAGGTCAAGGACCTGGGCTATGAAGTCGTGGGCCTGGAAAAGACTGGGGATGCTGTTCAAAAGACAACTATTTCAGCCGGAGGCATGACCTGTGCTGCTTGTGTGAGACGTGTGGAACTGGCCTTAAAAGCAGTTGACGGTGTCAAGGATGCCGCTGTCAATCTCACAACAGCCAGGGCAACGGTAATTCACTGGCCGGACTGGGCTGGGGTGGAAGGGCTGGAACAGGCGGTTTCTGATGCCGGGTATGAATTCCTGGGCGTGTTTGGGGCGACTCTGGAAGACCCTGTTGAGGCTGCCCAGAAAAGGGAACTTAAGGCACTGAAGATCAAGTTTAGTGTGGGTCTGGTTCTGAGCGTGGTTATTTTCATGGGTTCCATGCAGTATTGGTTTCCGTATCTTCGATCGGTTCCCAGGCAGATTATGCTCCATTGCCTTTTCGTGCTCACAACTCCGGTCGTATTCTGGGTCGGGAGCCGATTTTATGTCGGGGCCGTCAAGGCCGCGAAGCAGAAGACCACAGACATGAATACCCTGGTAGCTGTTGGTGCCATGTCGGCGTTTCTCTATTCTGCTCTGGCTACCTTCTTTCGGCATTTTTTTACAACAGCCTGGGGATTCCCATTGCAGCCGGGGTCCTATATCCGTTCTTCGGGATCCTTTTGAATCCGGTGTTTGCAGCGGCCGCCATGGCCATGAGTTCGGTCTCTGTAGTGAGCAATTCGCTGCGTCTGCGGCGATTTAAGGTTGTGTAGAAAGAATGAAGATGTCTCATGGTCGCGACCATGAAATTAGTAACTATAGCCGTGCCTTTGCAATTGGCATTATACTTAATGTTATTTTCGTTGTTATTGAAGCTATTTGCGGAGTAGTTGCTGGTTCTCTGGCACTGATTGCAGATGCAGGACACAATCTAAGTGATGTGCTAAGCCTTTTGCTTGCGTGGGGAGCAAACCTGTTAGCATCAAAACAACCAACGGAGAAAAGGACTTATGGTTTTCGCAGGGTAACGATACTGGCTTCCTTAACCAGTGCAATTTTACTACTTGTGGCACTTGGGAGCATCGCATGGGAAGCTTTCGGACGACTTTCCAACCCACAATCCGTTGAGGGTATGATAATCATTGTAGTTGCTGCAATTGGGGTTATTATTAATACAGTAACGGCATTACTATTCATCTCTGGTCAAAAACATGATTTGAACATTAAGGGTGCCTACCCTCATATGGCTGCTGATGCAGGCGTTTCGCTCGGTGTGGTTGTTGCCGGTATAGCCATTATGATTACCGGCTGGTTATGGCTTGATCCAGTCATTAGTCTTGTTATCGTGATAGTGATTTTAGTAGGAACCTGGAATTTACTTCGAGATTCTATAAACCTTTCGGTTGATGCAGTTCCGCAAGGCATTGATATATACGATATAAAGAGCTATCTAATAAGCATAAAAAATGTATCCAAAATACATGATTTGCATGTTTGGGCACTAAGCACAATGGAAACGGCCTTAACTGTCCATCTGGTTACTACTAACGATTTGATAGACAATGATTTTCTGCAAGAAGTACAGCAATATCTTTATGATAATTTTGGCATTGAACATGCGACAATCCAGGTTGAGAAAGAAGATGCGGAAAATAGCTGTATGTTAAATCGTCCAGAATGCATAAAAAAGGAGGAAAATAACATGGGAAATAAAGAGGATAAATGGGTGTGTGCTCATTGCGGCTACACAGCTTCAGGTAAATTCGTGGGGGATATCTGTCCTCAATGCAACCAGACTTACTGGAAATGCCCAAAGTGCGGCTTTCTCATTACAGCGGCAATGCCGCCGGACACTTGTCCTTCATGCAGCGAGAAGTGTGATTTCAGGAATGTCACATGCTACACGCCGGAGTGCGGAGGACCCGGCCACGTTGACCCACGCCTGTAGGTCATCAAGTCGTTGAGTGGTCGAGTAGTTAATCCGTTCCCGCCGGAACCACTCAGCCACCAAGACACAAAGGATGGATAGTTTTGAAATATCAAATTATATTATGATATTGGTGTCTTAGTGCCTTTGTGGCTGAACTATCACTTCTCTGGATGAAGTAACAAAGATTATGTAAGGGCTGAATAATGATAAATAAAAAACTACCAGACAGACGGAGGTGATTTCATGGAAGAGATGGAGATTGGTTGCGGCAAACCAACCGGTGCAGTGGTTGGCAAACCTGCAAAAGATGAGGTTATTGAACAAGAGCAA
>DFBQ01000078.1:0-4782 GCA_002367355.1 Deltaproteobacteria bacterium UBA3076
AATTACTTTCACTGCAGAAACGCAACTGTGCTTTTTGAGCATAAATTTAAGCGGTAAATTACTGTAGGTAAAGTTGAACGGATAGATTCCGAGCGACTGGACGCCCGTCATGACGGACCAGTCAATCTATTAATTTATTTATCGGAGCATCGATAATTGGCCTGTCATCTATAAAACAGATAGACAGGATATACATCGCCTGCCTCTGCCTTCTTAATGACCTCTTCGACCTGGCTGAAATATTTTTTCGATGTAAGATTCAAAATGCTACGACCCTGCCCATCTGAGTGAATAGCGTTGTTCTGCGGTGTATCATTAGGCTACTTGGTAGACCACAGGACGGTAATGTGGCTCAGGACAGATTTCCCATGTGTACGTGCGGACTCCAACCATGCATTTTTTGCCTATAATGTACCCCAAATTCTGGACAGATGATTAAGGTGTCCTGCCCGCCAGTGCCGGGCGTTGGCAGGCGGGTCTGAACCTTTTTGTTCCACCTATCAAAGTCCTGCCAGACCATATCTGATAACTCTTCTGCCAGTTTGTAAACATCCAACTCGTAAGCTCGTTTCATCTCTCCCCAATTTCTACTTTCTAATTTCCAATTTCAAGCCGTGAACGGCTACGAATTGCGCAATAGAATAAAAAGTGCCACGGCTTTTTCAGTCGGTCATCATCCGCTTGTTATTTTTTGTATTACTCATATTTCCCGAAATTACAATCTTGTACATTTTTTGAAGAGTAGCAAATGGTAAAAATAATTTTAAGGGATGATCAGGTAAAGAAATAAAACCAAATTTTTGGTAGTATCTTTTTACAGCTTTACTTTTTGCATCCACAAAAAAGCCTATTACTCCTGCGTGTTCTGAAATAGAGATAACTCGCATGATAGCATTAATAAGCATATGCCTGCCCAATCCTTGATTCTGCTTGCCCTTTGCCGTTGCTAATCTGGCAAGTTTTACAGCAGGAATTTTTCCCTTGTACTTCTTAGCATATTTTTTGGGAAGCTTTTCAGATGATAACTCAAATAAGGATAAAGTATAAAATCCCAATACTTCTTCAGGAATATTTTTATCTACTGCTACAAAAGTTCGGGATAGTCCCTTTTTAAGATTTTGTCTTGCCAAATTTTTTAAGAAATAATTTAATTCCTCAATTCCACAGTCAAAATTATCACGGTTGTGAGTGCGGTTTAGCTCAATAAAGTTAAGCATCAAAGAACTCGCGCCTATATGCTATGGCCGCTTTAACTAACTCTTCGTTTGGCTGCGGAGGATTCTCAATTGCTTCAAAAAAAATCTCAGCATCTTTTTGAGTGAGATTTAGAACCCGCTCTTGTTCAAGTATTGACTGAGCTTTTTCAAGAGCAGACTGAATTATGAATTGATTCAATGTTGCCCCTAAAAACTCAGAAGCCTGCACAAGTTTATCATGTACATGATATGGCATTCTGGTTTGAAATCTTTTCTCTGTAACTGGCATCTTACCCCCTATTATTTAAGATTTGATTCAAAATGCCATATCCGTGCCAAAATGGCAAGCAAAAAATGTCATATTGATACTGGACTGGAAATATTTTTTATGCACAGAGAAGAAAAATAACGACGCGGTCACCAGCACCAGAAGCCAATAAGAACTTAGCGAAAGCAAAGTTTTGCTCTGAAATAGCTAAAGCGAAAAACGCGCCGGCTTCTGGTGTCAGGTGTACTGGATGGTTCGGCTTTTTTCTCAGTTCTTCGATAAGCTTTGGAACCAGACATTGATCGCCTCTCGATATCTGGGAACCACATGGTTTAGCTCTTCATTCTTTCCATAGAATCCAAATCTGTAAAGAATGAAGAGCTGTTACCTATTGTTTCTGTTCGTCCTTTACTGAAATAATTGTAAATATTCGGTAAACCTGTTTTTTTTGAAAATCTTGACAGACAAAGCCTGCAGGGCTTTCGGGTTATGGAGCGATCTTTAGGAGCAGAGAATACGGCGATAGTATTTGTTCAGGGGATAAAGCCAGATGTCTTTTTGTGGGAGTTGTGCTTTGTTGTATCTATCGAGCTTGCCTCGGCCTTTGGTTTTGCCCACATGGATCCAGTTGGCCGCTTTGTATGAAGTTCCTTTGAAGCGAGGAGTCTCCACAAAGGTCTCTAACAAGGCCGGTCGATAGCCATAGCGTTTATGCCAATCGTCAGCGATTTGTCTGCTGGCCATGCCTAACAGGCAAGAGGCAAGATGGCGTGAACGTACCCAGGGCAGGATCAAGAATCGTGCGTTATTGACCACCAAGTGGAGATTACGTTCACGCTGCCTGACGTTCCACCCGATAAAGAGGTCTCTCGGGGCGGTCTTCCATGCGGCGGCTCCAAACCCGAAGAGTGCCAGGACTCTTTCCTCTGTTTTTGCGAAATACCGGAGTTGAGCACCAGGAAGAGGTGTATAGCCCAGGTAGTGATAGCGGTCGATGTATTCGTTCCAGAGATATGACTCCTTGTGCCCTGCAACAAGTTTCAGGTGGAGATCCGTGAGCTTTCCGGCTGGTGCCACTATAGGAAACAGTTCCGGTTCTCCCTGAGCCGTGCGCCTTTGGTAGCGCTTGCCATTACCGTTTTTCGTAAGTGGAGGTGGCAGCCTTATCAGGCCGTCATTATCCATGCGGATCATTGCTACCCGGCAGCTCATATCCTTGAGACGGCCGTCAGGACGCACCCATCCGAATTCTTCGCACACCATGCGTGAGAGACATGCCCGGTTTGCCTGGGGATTATCCTCCATGAGACGTCTAATGGTCTCCATCTCGGATACGCTGAAATCTCTGCCACAATACCTCCAGAAGCAGTTCATGATGTATCATTCGTTGCTGGTTTGGGATTCGTGAAAAGGCGGAGGCGCTCCTGGTCCGTGTTCCAGGGCAGGAAGCATTCAGTGTCAGCCGGGGGTCTGCATCCGTTCCCAGCACAGGCCCCCAGATATGCTGTAAGCCATATCCGGGGATTGATGTTCCATATCTGAAGTGTCTGGAACAACGAAAACGCCATGACTGTCAGAGCAGCGCTCCAGAAGGAACCTGAACCGTAATAGTTTTTGCGCCCCACAACAGGATTGCGCAACTGCCGCTCGCCATAGTTGTTGTCCATCGGGACCTCAGGATAGTCCACGAAGAGTGTCAGACCGGACCAATGCCGATCGAGGCTTTGGAGCGCCTTGCGGCAAGCAATATGGAGTTTCGGATCGTTTAGTTGAGTGTCGCGCTCCTGTGCCATATTGTCGATTGCCTCTGATAACCGTGCCTGTGCTTTGTCAAAGGCACATGGAACGTCGAGTACCTTGAGTCTTACATCGTTGAGCGCGTACAACTGTCCGATATTTTCTATCCATTCGAAGGCCCATTTTTCTTCACTGGGCCAGTCCTTCGCAATAGCCAAGAAATCCCGGCGCACATGGGCCCAGCAGAATGCAAGCAGTATCCGTCCTTGCTTGAGCAGGACCTTATATGCGCTGTAGCTGTCTACAACAAGGATTCCCTTGGCCTCTTCGCCAAAATGATCCTTGGGGACATCGGAGGAGCGGATGGGCTCCATGCGGAATATCACCGTAGTCTTGGAACAGAAGATCCACAGATACCATCGAGGGTTCTCCTTTCCTTCCATCTCGGCAAAGACCTGCCAGCGAGTTTCGTCAGCATGCCATCGCTCCTCGCTCACATTCCTGGCAACAATTGCCTGATACAGCGGCACAAAAAGGGGACGAAGACGTTCCATCCCGCCCGTCGCAGTCCCAGGCGAGATGTTCAGCCCATGGTTGTCACGAAGCTCCGTAAGTATACGATATAAAGGACGCTGGTAAAGAAACTTGCCCAAGAGTATGAGAACCCAAAACGATATTCCATAGCCCCCTTTGGGAATAAGCTTTGCCGGACCCGGAGCAGTGATTATTTGTGGCACTCCTGGACAGTTACAGGTACGCCGGTAATGCCGACGGCGGATGATACGACGGTGACGACTTCAACAATCTCCGAGCCCTCTGTCCAGCCCTGAGGTTCCAGTGGAAGACCACAACGCGGGCACACCTGTTCATCATCGGGCAGTACCCAAATCTCTTCTTTCGAGGGCAGATTCTCGTGCCGTCTCCGTCCATGCCCCTTGGAGCCAGGCTGTTGTCCTCTCTTGCGTTTCTTCGAGTTCTCTTTGTCTTGCTCAGCACCACATTGTTGGCCTTTAGCACCTTTCTCAGACTTACGTCCGAAGAGCTGACGTTCACGAAGTCTCACCTTGGCTTTGAGTTCTTCGACCTTCTGTTTCAGGAGGACCTCGCGCTCAATGGCCTTTGCATGGCGAGATTTCCAGTATCCAACCTCCGATCGGAGTATATTGACCTGCTCTGTCAGTTTCGCGCAATTCAGGCAATCAGTCGCGGAAGGATGTGCAAAGGGAGGATATGTGATAGAATTGGAATGAACCGTTACAGAAGAGTCCTCGGTAAATGAACATGAATCGAGCATGGATCCTTTTTACCATACCCGATCTGATGTGTCCAGGGGGTCAGAAAGAAAACTTAGACCTGTTTGCAGAAATAAACCTCCACCTACAGAAAAATTCGGGGGGATAACAGGTTCACCGAATATTTATATCAAAGTATTAGCGGAAGAGCATCAAAAATGGAAATTCCTATACTATTAAATTAGAAAACGTTATAGTAACAGGTCATAATACGGTAATATCTATGAAAAATGGGGGATCCTTCATAATTAGCCCAAAGTAGTTTACACTTTTGGGGGTAATATACCTC
>DFBQ01000078.1:4822-6578 GCA_002367355.1 Deltaproteobacteria bacterium UBA3076
TGTTGAAAAAGTGTAAACTACAAAGTGAAAGATGCCAAAAATGGATTCTCTTTTAGACGAAATTAAGGGGGCTGGTGTTAAAATGACCGATTTGGAAAAACTGAGGGTACTCCTACCCTATTGGATTACGCACAACCGTGAACACATAGCCGAAATCGACAGGTGGGCCAAGTTGTTTGAAGATTCAGACAATATCCAGGTAAAGGAAGCACTCAAAAAGGCAATAAGCGCCACTGAACAGGTTACTAAAGAGTTGCAACACGCCCTGGACCTGGCCGGAGGTCCCATTGAGAGCCCTGAACCCCATAGCCATCACCACGGACATGGTCACACCCACCACGAACATGGAAAGGATTGATGAGATACATAAGCACACGTGGAGGGATTGATCCCATATCCTTCACAGAAGCCGTAATGATGGGACTTGCTGCAGACGGAGGGCTGTTATTGCCGGATCCCCTCCCATCTGTGAGTTTGTCCACTCTTGATGAATGGAAAGACCTGAGTTATCCAAAGCTTGCCCTTAAAATTATGGGCCTCTTTGTTGACGATCTTTCAGACAAAGAGCTTGAGGCCCTAATTAACGACGCCTATACCACATTCGACACGCCTGACGTCACCCCTATTGTTAAAGTCGGGAAACACTATGTCCTGGAACTATTCCATGGGCCGACCCTGGCCTTTAAGGACGTTGCCCTACAGGTCCTGGGAAATCTGTTTTCTCACCTTCTTAGGGAATCAGGCGAGAATATGAACATCCTCGGCGCCACCTCCGGAGATACGGGCAGTGCCGCCATCTATGGGGTCAGAGGAAAGGATAATATTAACATCTTTATACTCCATCCCCAGGGGCGGGTGAGCAAGGTGCAGGGCCTTCAAATGACCACGGTGCCGGAGAAGAACGTCTTTAATATTGCACTGCAAGGCACCTTTGATGACTGCCAGGCCATAGTAAAGGCCATATTCAACCAGCTTGACTTCAAGGCTCGACATCACCTGGGTTCCATCAACTCCATCAATTGGGCCAGAGTCCTTGCCCAAGTCGTATATTACGTCTATGCCGCTCTGAAGGTAAAAGAGCAAACAGGAGCTGGATCAATCAATTTCTCTGTACCAACCGGGAATTTTGGAGATATCTTCGCAGGCTATGTAGCAAGACAGCTTATTCGGCCCAATATAGGAAGACTGATCCTTGCCACCAATGAGAACAATATTCTGACTCGTTTTGTCCTTCAGGGCCGCTACGCCAAAAGTGAAGTGATTCCCACCATAAGCCCCTCTATGGATATCCAGATCGCCAGCAATTTTGAGCGCTATCTTTATTACCTGTACAATCAGGAACCGGAACGGATAAAACAGGCATTTATCCTTCTTGATAAAAAAGACGAAATTATAATTAGTCAGGAGGAACGGGCCCAGGTGAGAAAGGATTTTGCCTCTGCTTCTATAGACCAGGCCTCAACGATCACAACCATCAGGGATATCTATAAGGAAACAGGTTATATTCTGGATCCCCACACTGCAGTGGGGGTAGCCGCGGCTGAGAGGCTGGGGCCTGATCTACCTAAAGGACCCACTATCTGTCTGGCCACTGCACATCCGGCAAAATTTCCCGAGGCTGTACGCAAGGCCATAGGCAGAGAACCGGAGCGACCGGAATCATTAAAAGGAATTGAAGGCAGGCCTATCAGATGTAAAATCTTACCTGCAGAAGTAAACGCGGTAAAAAATTATATTGTTAAGCATGCGTTATGAG
>DFBQ01000014.1 GCA_002367355.1 Deltaproteobacteria bacterium UBA3076
CTAACAGCTAATCGCTCAATTTAGGTTTAACCTATTGAGCATTCTCTCCGGCCGAATAATGCGGTCCCGATACGCACCACAGTGGCCCCCTCTTCTATTGCTGTTTCAAAATCCTGAGACATTCCCATAGACAGTTCCCTGAGCCCCGGACTATGCCCCAAGCCGGCATTCATCTCATCCCTCAAATCACGAAGGGCACTAAACCACGGTCTTAATGACTCTGGTTCCGGCTCCCATGGAGGCACGGTCATCAGACCGCAAATATCAATACCGGACAGTTCCGCAGCCTCTGTGAGAAAAATTGGAAGCTCTTCCGGAGAAAGGCCCGATTTTTTGGGATCTTGTGCCACGTTTACCTGGACATACACAGACAATCTTTTTCCTGCTGCCTTTGCGTGGCGATCGAGGGCACGGGCCAGCTTCAAATTATCCACAGTTTCTATACAATCAAACAACTGCACTGCCAGCTTGGCCTTATTTCTCTGCAAGTGCCCTATAAAGTGCCATTTGGTCTCATGATAAAGGTCCCCCAGGGACTCAAGCTTTTTTACCGCCTCCTGCACATAGTTCTCCCCAAAAAGCCTTTGGCCTGAGGATATGGCCTCACGTATTCTGTCCATAGGCACTGTCTTGGTAACAGCGAGCAGGCGCACATCTTCCGGACGCCTGCCGCTCCTTTGTGCGGCTTCGGCTATCCGGGACTTCAGCTCTTGCAAATTTTGCGAGATCATATGCTCAATTAAATTTCCGTTATTCTGTCATACTACATAGTGCCTGATTGGAAAGTGCCCATCTTTGTGTAGTTCATAGTAAAAAATATTCGCGTTTATTGGCGTTCATTAGCGGTTCGATGACATAGATGAACTACTGCGATTTCCATAACGGTCTCTTAACTTTAAGACCTCCAGCTCCATAAGATACTTTATTACCTTATCTACGGGAAGTCCAACTACGTTTGAATACGAACCTTCGATCCGCTCCACCATGAATGCCCCGATACCCTGGACAGCATAACTTCCAGCCTTGTCCAGGGGCTCTCCGGTTGCCACATAGGCCCTTAAGACATCGGGGTTCTGTTCAGCCAGCCATACAAGGCTGCTGGCTGAAAACTCAACCGTGATATGCTTTTCCGACCACACTATACAACATGATGTTATTACTTCATGCGATCGTCCAACCAGCCGGCTCAACATATCCAGGGCATGGTTTTCGTCTCTGGGCTTTCCAAGTATCTCCCCGTCCAGCACTACAATGGTATCTGCACCCAGGCTTACGGCATGTGGAAACCTTTGGGCAACATCCAGGGCCTTTAGCCTGGAATTCAATTTTGCATATTCCAGTGGAGACTCTCCGGGTCTTGGGACTATTTCTTGAGACTCACTGGGCTGGACTACAAAATCCAGACCCAGCCCGGACAAAAATCGCTGTCTTCTGGGTGAACCTGACGCAAGAATTAGGGCGCAGGTAGTCTGAAAAGGTCCCGGGCATTGGCGCTTGTACATCGAGCAATCTCCTCTAAAGGCACCTCTTTGATCCTGGCGATCTCCTTTGCGACATGGACGACCCGGGCCGGCTCATTCGGCTTGCCGCGGTATGGGACCGGACTCAAAAACGGAGAGTCGGTCTCGATGAGCAGGCGCTCCAATGGTACATAGCGTACAACCTCTTTGACGACTTCTGCCTTGGGGAAAGTGACAACACCGGTTACGGATATGAAAAGACCCAAATCCAGGACCTGCTTCGCCACTTTTACATCACCGGAAAAGCAATGCATCACGCCCCTTAAGGTCCCAGCGGCCTCTTCTCTCAATATTTCAACCGTCTCTACATGTGCATCCCTGTTATGAATTATAATAGGCAGATCAACTTGTCCGGCCATTTGGATCTGTTGGCGAAAGACCTCGCGCTGGATGTCCCTGGGCGAATACTCCTTGACAAAATCAAGCCCTATTTCACCCCAGGCAACCACATTCGGAATAACGGCAAGCTCCAGAAGCTCTTTATATACCTCATCTGAAGCCCCTTTTGCATCGTGGGGATGAATGCCTACTGCAGCAAAAACCTGGGGAAATTGCTCTGCCAGTTCAAGACTCTTTTTTGAGCTCGCCAGATCTATCCCTATAGTAATGACCTGACAGACCCCGGCCTTCTCCGCCCTGCTGATTGCCCCAGGCTGATCCTCGGACAGGGGTGGGATATCAAGATGAGTGTGTGTATCTATGAAGTCCAAACCGGGAAAAATATTCATGGCAGTCTCTGACTTAAGTACTCACATCAGTAAGGGTAATACTTACGTTTGTACCCCCAAGCTTGTTTCTGATCAGACACATAAACCCGCCATGTAACTCAATTACCCGTTTTGCCAAGCTCAGACCCAGGCCCAGCCCGTGGGTCTTGGTAGTAAAGAAAGGCTCATCTGCCTTGTTCAGGTGCCCCTTGGCCATTCCAAGTCCTGTATCTGTTATCTGAATCTCAACATTTCCTTCAGGTACGGACACTGAAACTGTCAGCATTCCGCCCTCCGGCATGGCCTCCACAGCATTCTTAAGTATGCTTAAAAAGGCCTGCTGGATGTATATGCGGTCAAGAAAAAGTACCGGCTCAAGATCAGGAAAATCAACATTCAATGTTATGTTGTGTCTATCCAATTCTGACTGTAGAAGGGCCAGAGATGCCTTCAGCAGATCGCAAACCCTAACCAGTTCCGGATTCAACTCAGGGACCTTAGCAAAATCGAAAATCGCAGTCAGGGTCTTTTCCACACGCTCACTCTCTCTGACCATGGTCTCGGCATACTCAGTTAATTCAGAGTCCTTGAGTTTTCTCTTAAGGATTCCGGCCATGCCCCCTATTGTTGCAAGGGGATTTCGTATTTCATGAAGTAATTGGTCAGCCATCCTCCCCAGAGCAGCATACCTTTCCACCTCAACCAGTTGATCCTTGTTCCGCTCCACTTCTTCATTCAGGGTCCTCAGCGCCCGGATCCTCTCCTCCAGCATCTCACACATACGTGTTTTGCCTACTGCTATGGAAGCAAGACATGCAAAGAGCTGAAGGGCATCAACATCTCCCTGATCTATGGGACGTCCGGTAACAAAATTGTCAGCAAGTATTACGCCATAGGCCTCTTCTTGAGCAAAAAGTGGGGCAACAGCAAACTCACCAGCGCCCAGGATCTCCACAAGATCCTCCGGAGCAACGGAACCGTTTTCGCTCTTGCCTCCAACCCAGAAGGCACGTCTTTCAGTCACGGCCCTTACCAATATGTGGTCTTTTTCTGAAAGCGGGACCTTTATCTGTCTTACAAGTTGATTGAGCGGATGGACCCCATTATAAAATGCCTCCTTAACATCATCCAGGATTTCAAAAAGGGAAAGATGCTTTTTAGATATCTCGGCCCATATCCGCCCGGCATCTTCAGGACTTGCCGGGCCAATTCCCAACTTGCCTTCTATGTACTCTTTTTCAGTATCCAGTTGAAATAGAAATGCCCTATTAAAACCCAGACCCTCTCCAACAGTTACTCCAACCAGAACGGCCTGAAGGATTTCATTGAGGTCTTGTGCCATCAAAAAAGCGGAATTAAGCTTTACAGCCAGATCCAACAAGGGTCCAAATCGGCCACGACTCCGGGGCAAACTCATGTCGTAACAGACATAATCCCGGTCTCTTTCGTAAGATGCTGTCATTAATTCGCTCATTACCTAACCCTGCATGTTCTGGGTACTTTTGTTTTCTACTTAACCCGGATAGGCCGGAACCAAAAAAGGTTTGAGGATAAAAAAATGATCACGAAAATACGAAGACACGAAAGCCTGAATGTTGTTTTATTTCGTGTTTTTAATCTTTCGTGTTTTCGTAATTGTGTTTCAAAATTTTTTGCTCCGCCTGCCTATACGTTCGAATAAAATCTTGAATCTTGCAAGAGACTCTTTATATATTTATCGGAAATCCAGCGCCACAACTTCAGAAAACTCTTAGAAAAATTTCTTTATATCCACCTATTGCCGGCATTGGCTGTCCTGCAAAGGGGTTTTCAGTGATTGCTTCAAAGGTTCGGCTACGCTGCGATAGAACAAGATCCAGGACTTTGCAACCACTTTAGAATAGTTATCTATCGGCAAAACAGCTTGACACAAGACCACACTTTCGTATAGTAACATGAAATGGTAAAAGGTAGCGATTATCCTGTATTGTTATCCAAAGTAAATTTTTACTTGAAACAACTAAATTAAACAAGGGGGGAATTATGCGCAAGAAAATTACATCAGTGGCTTTGGCTATTATTTTCTCACTGAGCATGGCAGGCGTCAGCATGGCGGCAAAATGCAAAGGCACAGTCGAATCGATCGATGAAGGGAAGATAGTCATCACGATCGACGGCAAATGCAAACTCAAGGCTGGCGAAGCCGTAAATATCAAGACAAAGAAAAAGGCTGTCGAGGGTTGCTAACATACTCGAAATTTAGAAAAAAACAGGGGAGCATCAGCTTCCCTGTTTTTTTGACTCCTGATAAAAAATTATAAAACAGAACCGCCGCGCCCATCAAGCCCTTTCTGTCCAAGCTCCTTTAAATTTTCTATAGTCGCTGCATAGTCGCGAGAATCGAAAATCGCCGATCCGGCCACACAGATATCAGCGCCCGCTGATACAACATCCTCTATAGTCTGCGAATTCACGCCCCCATCCACTTCAATAGGCACATAATGATCCAAACTCGCCAGGAGTTTTCGCAAATGCCTGATCTTATCAAGGGACGAGGGAATAAAATGCTGACCACCAAAGCCTGGATTCACACTCATCACAAGTACCAGATCCAGGTCTGCCAGAATATATTCAAGAGTCGATGGCGATGTCGCAGGATTCAGCACAGCCCCTGCCTTGATCCCATAGGCCTTTATGGCATTGATGGTCCTGTGGATGTGTGTGCAGGCCTCAACATGCACAGTAAGCCAGGAAGCGCCGGCCTGAGCAAAGGCTTCTATGTAGCGATCAGGAAATTCGATCATAAGATGCACATCCAGGGGCAACTTCGTTACCGAACGTAAGGCCTTTACTACCATAGGACCTATGGTAATATTGGGGACAAAATGACCGTCCATGACGTCCACATGAATCACGTCTGCTCCAGCCATTTCTACTGACCGGACTTCTTCAGCCAATCGGCCAAAATCTGCAGATAATATCGAGGGCGCAATCTGTATCTTCATATCATGCATTATAAAAAGACCTCCTGTATATGCCAAGGCACTCTGAACAATCCCTGATTCCGCTGAAAAAACCCAATCTGCGGCGCACAATACAATAAATGTTGAATGCTGAATTGTGGAAGAAGATTTAAAAGGCATGTACCTTAATTCAACATTCAACATTCAGCATTCAACATTTACAATTTAACATTGTCTATAAAGGGATGCATCTCGGGCTTTTTGAGCGGAATCATGTTTTATGGTTTTTGCAGTGTAATCAGCCCTGAATTTACTTGACCCTGTTATTAATTGCTCATTTCCGAATTGGAAACTATATTCTATATTCTATCTGAGACCGAAATAAATCTCCTGAATAATTGTTCATAAATACAGATATTACAAAAAAGGAAAAGACAAAAAAATGAGCCAGTCATCCACCAGTACAGTGGCCAAAAAGATGATAGACTTTATGGAAAGCGCCTCCTGGATTCGGAAGATGTTCGAGGAAGGTGCCTGCCTTAAGGCCAAGTTTGGCGCAGAGAAGGTATGTGACTTCAGCCTTGGCAATCCTGACCTTCCTCCGCCCGAATCTTTTCAAAAAACACTTGAGGCTGTTGCGGCTGACCAATCTCCGGGCATCCATTCATACATGCCAAACGCAGGTTTTCTCGATGTGAGGTCAAGGATTGCCGCACAGGTAAGCAGAGACCACCAGGTGGAGTTAGGCGCAGAAGAAATTATCATGACCTGTGGTGCAGCAGGCGGGCTCAACATCATTTTCAAGTCCCTCTTAAACCCAAATGAAGAGATAATCGTACCAAGGCCATACTTTGTAGAATACGGTTTTTATGTTGACAATCACAATGGCAAACTAATCCCGGTGAAGTCAAAACCTGATTTTTCCCTTGACATCCACTCTATTGAAAACACCATAAATAATAAAACAAAGGCAGTACTGTTAAACTCCCCCAACAACCCATCCGGAGTAATTTACAGCAAGACAGAGCTTAAGGCCCTGGCAAAGCTGCTCGCGCGAGCGAGTGATTATTTCAGCCACCCCATATTTTTAATCTCAGATGAACCCTATCGCAGGCTGGTGTTCACCGGCTCCACTGTGCCTCCGATCCTCAAATTTTACCCGAACAGTATAATGACCACCTCTTTTTCCAAGGATCTCTCCATTCCCGGTGAACGTATAGGCTATGTTGCAGTCCACCCGGAGGCATCCCAAAAGACCGGTTTATTGGGGGCACTTACCCTGGCAAACCGTATTCTGGGCTTTGTTAACGCACCGGCCCTGATGCAGAGAGTAGTAGGAAAAGTGCTCGATGCCGGCGTAAACACCGGAGTATACCAAAGGCGCAGAGACCATCTGACAGAGATCTTAAGAGAGGCCGGCTACGCATTCACTGTGCCTCAGGGTGCCTTTTATTTCTTCCCCTGCACTCCAATTCCCGACGACACGAAGTTTGTCCGTATGCTTCAGAAAGAGCGCATACTGACAGTACCAGGCACGGGCTTTGGCGCACCCGGACACTTTCGCATAGCCTTTTGCGTGGACGACGAGGTAATTGAACGGTCAAGGGAAGGGTTTATAAGGGCCATGGAGATGGTGAAGTAATTGTATAAAAGAATCCTGTTTGTGGCATGACCACAGTGCCCCGATTGTCCTGAGTGCCGACGTGTCATTTTCTAGATTCCGTCACAGCGTTCAGGATTTCGTCAGCCGTCTCCTGCATGGGAGACACTCCAAACCGAGACAAAGCAGTAATGAATTCCGCCCTACTTAATCCTGCCATCTGGGCTGCCTTTCCCTGACTGATCCTACCGAGTTCATACCATTTCACTGCCGCTGCAAGGCGTATTTCCCCAGCCATCTCTTCCGGGCTTTTATTCATGCCAAGAAGGACTTCATCGTCCATATCTATTGTAAGGGGTTGACTCATCTCTTTCCTCCTTGATTTTTTCTTTGAGACCTTCTCGTACTTTTTGATTCATCCTTTGCCCGCGCCAACATGCGAACACAGACATGGTAATCTTCTTCGATATTTACCATGGCCTCCTCGGATATGTTTTCGAGGCTCAATTCGCCCTTTTCATAAGGATTCCCCCTATCAACGGACAGTTTTCAATCGAGTGTATGTGATCGTTGTTGCCTTACATTTCCGCTTCGTCTGATCCAAGAATCCCAAGGTAAACTTATCATCCGGTTTTTGGAAAATATCCAGTCCGCGGCCCAATATGATTCTCCACCCAGTATCCGTTTCGATCCATCGGTCATGGAGATTGTCATCGAAAACATAATCAAAGTCGATATGACCACGGCTTAGTCCCTTTTTTATTTCGTTGAGCTTGTCTCTTAGCTCAGTTTTCCGATAAGAATCACATCCCGTCACAAGGTCAATCTTCAGGATATCTTCCGACGGATCCAGAATTTCGCAAAAACTCATGAGGTTATAAATTTGATATTGAAGACAAATGTACGGATCACAAACCATGATGGACTTAGCGCCCTTCAGATAAGGCAGGAAAAGTCTCCCATACGAAACTCCCTTCTGCCCATCAATGATGTCTATTGTCTTTTCTTCAGGATTTCGATCTGGTGAAAAGGGATCGACCTTTTGCGCCTCTTGTTCAGGGTTTGGCCGTTCATCTGGATGGGAAAGCTGAAATTCGTCCGGACTCTGACTTTTTATTGTTACCCATTTGTATTCCTGATCGATTTTCGACAATTCATCACGAATTTGCTGCCGCATACGAACCGCCGGATTCACGCAATATGCAATGAATTCTTCGTCACTAACGTCAAGGTCTGGGAACAGCAACTTCAGGAACCCTTCGGATAGCCTTGCGATAGCCTTGTTATCCCGCATATCCTCGCATTGAGGCAGGTGCAAACTTTGAGAGACATAATCCGCGTAACGCAGGTCGATGCGCAGTTCATGCAGTATCTCGCTAAAGAAATCACCCTTGAATCCAAGTGATTTTGATGGAGTGTTCCGGGACACACGCGGCATAAACCATCCTTCGATCAACCCGTGAATTCGATCTATAAAGGCAGATTCCTGTAAGGCGGCCGGCAATTCCTTGAATATCCCGTCACTCTCATAGAGCGGTGACCTGTTGCCTCCCAGTGTAATATTACCTATCATGACAAATCCAGACTCTGAAGTTCCCATGTCCCCTGTTGCTCTGCGGTACCTGCCACTTTCAAGATACATCTTGAGAGCGGCCACGGCCTCTCCGGATGCATCGGTGTGAATCTTTTGGATTTCATCGACCACGACAACATCATATCGTGGAATCAGACCTAGTTGTTTCGTGTTGCTATTGAAAAACAAGGCAGGAGCTGAGAGTTTTCCGCCCGGTATGACGGCTGCGTACCGGCTGATATTATCAAAAACAAACGACTTCCCTGTTCCTTTTGGCGCTAACTCAGTAATATTGACCCTCGGCTCAACCAAGGGAATGATTCTACTGAGGAGTAATAACTTTTGTGATAGTCTGTGGACATCGGGATTGAACTGGCAACTGGAAACAAGAAGATCAATCCACTCGTCAACATTGAAATGTTTGCGCGAATCTCGGAAATATTCTAAATCCACTCCCGGAGTCTGGAATGCTTTGAATTCGACCATCCATATCTGGCCTTTTTTTACATCTTCGCCATCAGGGGGTACATACCGCAATGTTCCCAAACCCCACATACCTGTCTTAAGCAACATGGGGTTCTGGTCGATGATATCCTTTTGTACCATCCCGTTGCTGACGTCTAATAGTGGGATGCTCAGATCGTGAGTGTTACGATCCAAGTTCACATTGACACGAAAGTCGTCCAGAATACGAACCTCCTCCTGCTCCATAAGACGGTTCAGGATCATGTTCTTGTCAGCTTTCTGGGGCAGAAACCTGGAGACCGTTTTCACGATCTCGCTTCGTCCGTCTTCTGTAAGCTCGTCTCCATCCATAAACTGGCTAATGATCCATTCACCAACATAGACAGGTATCGCTCGGGCACCGAAGCCGGCCTTTCCCATGAGCCCCTTATTTATTACGACCTCGCCGTAATAATCCTTCGCTTTTTGTTCAAATGACATCATCTTTGTTCATGCCTCCGTCAAAGGTCTTTCAGGCTAAACCCGGCCCGTATGGCTGATTTGAATTCGCATCCAAGCGTATGCGTGAATGTGTATGCCTCGCCCGCAATCTCGTAGGATATCTCAATCTCCAGCTCCTGTTGTTCCAAAGCGGTCTTCTCAAAATAGCAATTCATGTGAAGGACGCTCTCGCCATGTGCCGGAATTATGGGGCTGTCGCATCCCTTGACGTCAGTTTCGGGCGACAACACACTTGCCCGAAGGATTTTAATGTCTGTGGAATTCAGGTTCCGAATTTCAATTTCCAGATTTACAACTCTTTGTATATAGAACTTTGCTCTTCCAGTTTCCGGTTCTAAATCGAGGTTCAGAAAACGCACAGCAGGCTTAATCCACGCCGCCTTCACTTTTCTGTACAACGCTGTGGGAACAATAACCTCTTCCGGAGTAATGCCTCCGTGCAAATAACCCTTCCTTTTGCTTGGAAGACGGACAGTCGAGTGCCCATTGGGCAAGAAATAGATTTTGTTGTCTGCGACAAAGGGGCGCTTAAATTGATATCCCAATTCCCATAGGTTTTTAGGAATTTCATCTATCTTCGCCTCATCAACAACTGCGAATCGGTGCCTCTCATTTGAGAACAGTTTATTCACAATTTTCGAGTCGAAGGCTCGCCTTTCTTCTTCGAGTATCATGCATGCTCCGTGGTCAGTCACAACATGAACGTTAAAAGCCTCCGGCAGGCACTCCCAGGTTTCAAACGCTCTATTCACGGCGTCTGCTATGCGAGTGAAAAGACGATACAGTTCATCTTCATACGACGTATTCTTGGATTCCACATCAGCATGAAGCAACTCATCACCATCCAGATAGTTTAGAACAGCTATAGTTGCCTCCGTTGGGGGCTTCATGTCGGTCAATGCCTTCAAATTGCTCAGATATACAATGTTCCTGCCACCCCAATCAGATATCGCTCGTGTCTTAAGAATAGTCTCATAACTTTTTACGGGGCCTTCCCATTCACCGCTCAAGAGCATGGGTTTGCTACACTCTGTAATCGTCGGCAAAGGTGCAAAACGGTAACCTGAATCATGCCGGCTGAATCCAGCATTGCGAAGTGCGTCGTCCAGGAGAGTCATAAAAGGGATGGGCAGACAATCAATAAGCAGAATGATCGACAGTTCATCTTTTACTTCGGTAGTTGACAAACTTTTGAGCGAGTGGATTAAGCTAAGATCAGACTCTTTATGGATAGAAGCATATTCATTGATATACCAGCTTGAAAAACGTCTTACTGTTTTTTCTACTTCTTCATCGTAAATATGGTTATATATTTGCCACGTCCGGTACGGTGTATACTCCTCAACCGTCCACCGAATCCATTCTTGTTCCGACCAATCCTTGTCGTCCTCCAACAAGGACGGTCGCTCAGGTTTGACGCATTTGACGAGCGCACCCAATTGATTGGCATTTACCCCAGGGCAACTAATGAACTTATCACGAACTTTCTCAATGTCCTCGATGGTTGTGGAAAACCGATTGGACCTGAGAAGGTCAGCGACACATTGATATTCAAGAAAAAGTCGTCCAGACATACACTCAACGATTTTTCGGAACTCTTTACCTGATGTGATCTGGCCCTGTATCTCTTCAAAAAAAATTTTGATATGTGTACATATCTCCTCCCTTGCTGTCGCCTCAAGGGGCAGATCAGTGACCGCTTCCACCGGTATTTTTTTACAAAGAGAACTTGCTGGGGAGGAAGCACATATTCCAGTATCTTTTCAGGGTAACCGTGCAAACAGGCCCAAAAGCTCAAATATTGCCAAATATTGTATGCATTTTCAGGTAATTGTCTGGATATCTCTTTAGCCCAATTATCAACGCCGGTTTGCTCCCATTCCTCGCATTTTGTTTGGAGACAACGATGCAATATAGGGTATTTTTTGAACATCGATTCTGCTTCGTCGTCAACAAGAACGCTTAACACATCAACAAGATTTGACGAGCTAATCATGTCAGCCTGAAACTCACCTCCGAGAAGATGCGTCAATAACCGGTTAGCAAAGGTGGTTCGGTTGTTGACCTCAATAGTCAATTCCAACAGTTTTTGGTTGAGAACGTCAGAATCGTCCAGCCAATCAGGGAGCAGCACATTCCACTGATCCGCCAGTATTAAGCGAGGCGTTTTTTTCTCAAAAGTGCAGGGACGGCCAATCTGCTCAACGAAATCGCGTAGCCATTCATAATGATTCAAGGACCGGACCCATATTTCCCAAATCACCTCCGGCTTTTGTTTGCGTGACAAAACGTGGCATGCACCAACGTAATCGCCGTCGCCATCAATGAGAAGAACATCGTCGGGTGGGGAGTGAGACAGATCGCCGATATAGCTGATCTTTACCAGATTGTTTTTCGGTACAGTCACGGTCCGGCTCCTCATTTATCCTTATTCAAGTCACTCAATAGCGTTTCAATCTTTTGAGCCCTGTCCTTACTCAGCAATCTCTTTTTAACTCCATAGCTGATTACGGATTTCAGTACGGTCACTAACCCTTCCGTGTCATCCGGGCACTTGAATGTTGCTTCCTTCTCGCCGAAAATGTCCGATTCTACCTGTATCTCGTATTTTCGCTCCTTGCTGACCAACTCGACGCTCACTACATCGCTGGCATTACCATCCTGGTCGACTGCCCGCATTTTTACTTTCACATTGGGACGGTCTTTAAGGAGACCGACAAGATCAAGTTTTCCATCGGCTTTATTTGCGTTATCCGAGTGGCGAGGATCACTACCATCCAGGGTGTAGATCAAACTGGTAGCGTCCTTAGGAACTGCAATGTACATCTCCTTGGATTCATGGACCTCATATACACCTTCAACGATATCCGGCTTGTAAACCACCGGCTTGGCTTTATCGATCTCGGCCTTGCCTTGCTTCAGCTTTGCCGCGTAGTCTTTTATGTGAAACGAGGTCCACTCCGCTACTGCTCCGAAGCCGTAATCCTTGGGCAGAAGCTTAACAATCTTGGTGTTGAAATTAACTGACTGATCAGCTAGGCGCGCGAGAAAATATGTGGCATCTTCATGATCGCACTTGTGTGGATCGCGTTGGCTCGGATTCAGGTTTGCGTACCATTTACTGACCACGTTTTCACACTCGATCATGTCACCCTTAACGCCGTAAACCTCACAAATTGCTTGCGCCACTTTTCCCCGCGCAAGCTGCTCACCTGAGTTAAGCAGCGCCACATCCTCGGCAAAGGCATCGGAGATGGTTTCGGCGTCCTTCTCAGTCAGGGAATCGCCAACCGGACCACCACTATAGATCGTCGGCAATTGCTCCAACATAAAATCAAACCGATCCACACTGCCGGTGAATCCGTCCATCAAATCTTTGAGTTTCGACAATCGATCCTGTCGATCTTTTTCGTATAGGCTGATTACCTTGGCAATAGCGGGCAAACCGTTCCACCATTGCCTGAGTGTTTCAAATGCAGAGTTAAGGGAGCGGGTTTCACCGTATTTCAAAGGCGGCGCATCAATCGCCTTGGCAACCAGGTCGATGAGTGTGATTTGGGCCTGTGAAATATCCCTGACTGCAAACACAACCTTAGCCGCTGGGTCTGAGACAATCTTGACCAGATCGTCATAGGACCGAATGGGCTGCTCCATCATCCTTGTGGAGTCTTTATACACGATCAATCGCTCCCCCATACGCCCGAATGACATGCGCCAGCGCCAGCATCAACGGCGTACCACCAACCCCATACGGTGCCTTTCGAACCTCTTCGAGAAAAGCCCCGGAAGAAAATGTTTCTCCAGGATTGAGATGTGCCAAGCGGTTGCACAATTCTTTTATCACTGGGAAATCATCGTGAATCTTGGACGGGGCACTGTCACATTCAAAATAACTAACGACCCCCTCTGAGCCGGTTTTTCTGAGAACTCCCGCCCCCCTTAACAAAACCTTTTCCAGGTAACGTTTTTGGCCGTGGTTGTCGGGATTCCCATTGTCAATCAGGATCTTTTCCGCCTCCAACAATACGCTTACTGCTTGTTTCAATGCCGTGTTTTTCCCTGTACGCCATTTCTCATCATGACATAGATTCAGGTCGGGATGCTTTATGCGACAGCGTTTCTTAAACAGCTCGTCGCACAGCATGTCCGCTGGTTTGTGCGACTGCCGGGGTTTATCCACCAGAACCTTTCCGCCCTGGCAATACCAGCAAGCGCCGCTGCCTTCCCTAATATCTCTTAGCACGCGCTTAAGCGTTGGAAGATACCCGTCTTCAGGATTCTCAAAGATATCCCGCAGACGGGACTCGGTTTGCGCGCTGATCTTCTCCGCCTCATTGGGGGGCAGGTAATGCCGACACGCCTTAACTCTAAGCAGGGTTTCCGTAAACGGTTGAGGAACATGCGGCACAGCCAGAGCCACATTAGCCTCTGGAATCGTCTTTGCAGCTTCCCTCGCCACATTGATCTCTCCCTCGTCTTCGCAAAGCGCGTAAACGAGGATTCCTTCAAAGCTGTTCTTTGGTTTACTCTGAGTTTCTTCATATTCAATTCGGGTCTCGTCCCAAAGTGCGTCACCCAAATCCTTCGCTCTTACAAAACGTGTGCGGAACCGTTTATCTTCCCCGAAAGGCAGGTTGTAACCCTTAGCCTCCAGGAAGTTCAGGTCCAGCTTTCCACCGGCCTCTTCCAAAAACGCCGCCACTGTGTTCTGTGGATGCAAGTCCGTGTCGGCCACATATCGCTCGACCAAATCATAGGGGTCATCGGCCCCACTCACTGCCAACTCGTATGTCTTTGACTGTTTTCTAAAAAAGACTACTCCCTTTTTGAGCAGATTTTTCAGATCCCTCTCAATCTGCTTTTTTTCGGCCTTGCTCAGGCAATACAACCCGAATTGAATATTTTCCATATTGGCCGGTATCTGGCACAATTGATAAATCAAGATGGCACGCAAGATATTGATCCGTTCGTCTTCCTGTAATCCGAAAAGCGGATTCTCAGATTCAACAGCCTTTCGCAGTGCGTCCAGGCTGGCGTAAAATCCATTGACAAACTGCCGTTGCCGGTCTCGCAACTCCGAATTCCTCTGTGATAGCTCTTTTTGGAAAAATGTGAATAACCGGTCAACTGTGTAGAGATTCAGTTTCCCACCGGCAACAGTCAAATCCGCGGTTTGAATAAAGTCGGCATATGACCCCTTCTCACCACCAACATCGCCTGAGAAAAAAGTAAACGTGCTTCTTGCGTCTGATCCGATCTCTGATGAAAGCTTCAGCAAACAGGAGAGTGCCATCGGATGCACACCGTAGATATCCTCCAATACCCGTTCGCGAATGCGGTTCACATCTTCGATCCAAGGAAAAAGATCAAGCGATTTACAAGGCGGCACCAATTGATCAAAGACGCCCGTCTTGGGTGCGATCTCTTTCTTCCAGGCATTGCTCTTCTTATCCGTTTCGACGATGGCCCCAATGATCTCCTCGATTCCTTCGTTGAGCAAGTCCACCTGGGTAATGCGAGCACTCATGACGGCCGCGTCATCCTTGCTGAAACGGTCGGCATACGACTTGAAGTCCTTGTGAATACATCCCACAAAGATGACGTTGGGCTCATTCTTGCAAATGGTTTCCATGAAGCCCTGCAGCAAGTCTTTAGAGTAAGCGACCCTCTCCAGGGTAAATCCGAATTCATCAAAAAAAATTGCCAGGCCTTTGAAGCGCTCTTTGAATGCCACACTCTTGATTAAATTCCTGAGTATTGGGATCAGATTGCCGGAACGTGCCTGGAACTCAACGCCTCCCATCATCTCCTTGAAGGCAGAGCAGAAGTTCGTCAAAGCCTCTGAGTCATAGTCCTTTAGCCCCATACGAAGCTGGTCCACAGATAAACCAGGCGTAATCCCTTCAAGCGCTTTTCCAAAATCCTGATAGAAGTCCCGTATGCTACTCTTGCTGCCTTTCTTTTCCCACTCGGCCAATTGGCGCTCTGCTTCATCGAATTCGGTTTCAACCCCGGTATTCAAGCCTTTGGCCGCACAAGCATCAAAGACCGCTTTCAAAACCACATCTTCGAAACGCCGGCCTGAGTGGTAATCGCAGATCGTGACCAGATACTGGCCGTCCTTGCGGATATTTTTGAGCAGCTTGGCTTTTTCGGAATCAAGTTTGGCATAATTCTCGTAAAATCCGGCAATTTCCGGGTCACCGCTCGACCGGCTGAGGAAATTGGCCGACATCAAGCACAAGTGCGACTTTCCGGTACCATAGGAGCCGCTGAGCAGATAGAACTTTTTGTCGTTGGGCTGATAGAGTCCGCGACAAATACGTTCAAAGGCCACACGGTGCGCCTTGGTCGGACGGTACATGGCCATCCGGTCTGCGTTCTCCTGGGTAGCCTCATAAGCGCTCTTCAATTCCACGAAGTTCGCGTAGCCGGATTTAAGTTTGACGACTTCAGCTATTTTTGCCATGTTGTTCTCACTCTATCAATTGCAATGATGAATTCTGAATGTTGAATGAAAAGCCTTCCGGACATTGTTTTCAACTTTCTTTCCAACTCAATATGCGAGCGATTACGAGCGCGCCTGAAAGATTTATGAGCGCGCACGCATTCAGCGCCTTTTCCGCTCGTAATGAGTTCCTTACTCATTGTTTCTTGCCCTCAATACTTCTCGCCCTTTATTCGTTAACCGGTACTTCTGTTTGCTGCTTTTCGGCTTGTCCGGGATGGTCATCGCCAAGACATTGGCATCCAGGAGCGGACGTAAAACAGATTTGCGAAATCGCGTCCTATTGGTCTGCCCTGCAACCTTCATCAAATCCTCTATGGATGCCTGATCACGAGCGGTATCAAGCATAGCAAAGAATACGAAACTTGGGACGGACTTGGGACGGACTTGGGACGGACTTGGGACGGACTTGGGACGGACTTCCCTGGTAACTTCATCTGGACCTGTTCGGAGGTTGTCTGGAGGTTGTCCGGTTGTTGTCCGTGGCTTGGCACGGCCCTTTTCTTTTCTGTGGAACTGGACCTGAAAGGAATATCCGGCCTCCCGCAGGATCAATTCGATCTCGGGATATGAGGCAAGCTCGCTTCTCATCCGCTGAATCCCCGTTCCCCATGCCTCAATAAGCTTCAGGTCTTTGAAGATAGGGGCCAGAACTCGATTTCTGATTTCCGAACGGCCTGTCCCCAGTTCCTCAAGAGGCAAAGTATCCGGAAGTGGACCAGGGCTCGTGATCTCAAGCATGTCGTCAAAAATGGCCACCTTGATATCACTTCCCAACATGCTGTAATCCCTGTGGATGATGGCGTTGGCAATAGCCTCCCGGATAGCCTCCAGTGGATATTCCCACCGATCCTCCCGGTAGACCTCCGTGATCCGTGAACCAAGCGCAATATTCTTTTTGATGAAGGACAGGCAGGGCTCCACTGCAGCATAGATCGGCTCATCAATGCTTGCTTGATCGAGAAATACCTTCGTATCCGTGCCCTTGAACCGGGCACACTCTATTTTGGCATAAGGAAAGAGTCGCTTCCGTGCCGGAGAATCAGAAAGTAGCACTGCGGCATTAGTGGGCCATAGCTGATCCTGCTCGACGATAAACAGCCCCATGTTTTTGAGATGATTATCATGAATTTTGCGGCCTGTTGCCTTCCGGTAGTCTTCTTTGAATCGGCCCAGATCAAACGCATCCTGGATGATATCATAAGCAGATATGGCATCAAAGGAGATCTTTCTTCTTTGTCGCTCAAGCGCTTCCAGCATTTCATGGGAAGCCAGGCGGTTACTGGAGCCAATACGTATATAGGCACCTTTATGTTTTCCTTTTGATTTGAGGTAGTAAGGTTTTTGAGAGCCTGGGAAAATTTCCACTACCAGAAGATTTTTTCCCTCAACGGCCTGGATATATATTTCAGGAATGATGGTTGGTGCACATCTGTCAAAGATAAGACTGGAAATCAGCTCCTCCAGTGCAAAGAGCCTGTCTTCCCGAATTCCCACAATCTCTCTTGGTTCGTTTTTCACGCCAAAGACGATTTTTCCTCCACCGCCGTTTGCAAAGGCCACCACAGTCTTTGCCAACTGATCGCCTTTCGGCAATGTCTCTTTGAATTCAAGCCGCCGTGATTCAGGTTGGTCCCAAAATGGTTTAGGCGCATTCATCATTCATCCTTCTGCATTCATAATTTTCCCTATCCTGTCGTATTCCTCCAGGCACTTGCGCTTGGACATGAACTCGCCGAAGGCCTTTTTCTCTTTCTTTTTGAGCACCGGAAAGGTATCGAGGATATAGGCAAAATCGTCCCGCGAAAGACCGTAAAGATGGGCCACGTAGGCGTCGATCTCGGCGCGGAGTTGGGCTCTGTCGCCGGTGTCACGCCGGTCGGGTAGCCGGTCGTGGACTCCGCAGTGGGGGCCCCATTCTGGTGTTAGTTTGCCAGCTTCGTCCCTCAGGCGTTTTCGGATGTCCTGTTCATGGGCTGGACCGTATGTGTCAATTGGGGCTGAGGAGGGATACCAGAAGTCGGGGGATTGCCAGCCTTGGCTAAATATTTCTCGCCAATAATCAGTAAAATCATTCGTTGTACAGACAAGTCTGAGGCATCGCCCAACAATAGGCCAGAAAAACGTGTCATCGCCTGTGCATCCATCTCTCATGCGGGGCACTGGCAAGGTATATACAAAATGCATATCCAGTCCTGTAGATATTTTATGTCTTATCACAAAATCAAGACTAAAGGAGTTGAGTACAGCAACTAACCAAGCTGTTTGAGCCGAATTGATAAGATATTCAGGCTCCCCATTTTTCCCAGGAACAATTCTTTGTATACTGAAAGTGGTATGAGGACATACCGTCCTTGCAGGCAATACAGTAGCGAGCAATGTTCTTTCGTTGGTGCTTGCAGCAATACGTCTGAAAGCTCCACGATAAAATTCATAATCTGTCTTGTCTGGTTTCCTTCCTGCATCAATAAGTTTTTTCCATTTTTTATAAAGAAACTTTTCTTTCACGTACTCTTCTGAAATCCAAAGGCTGATGTCAGCAAATTCATGATCGAAAGAGAACAGAGCCTTGCCTTCATATAACCTTAACCCCTCTCTATTCCGATTGAATAGATGGTTATCAGACGTTAGGTTGAAGTCCTGCGTCAGAGATACATTCCATGAATCTGATTGCTTATCGTGCAGATGCGGATGTTTATTGTAGATTTGGGCTGTTATCTCTACCTCAGTTTGAGAGCCGAACTCCATGAGATTCAACGATTCGGGAGAGAATCGTCTAACATCTTCCATGGACATTTGTAGAGCGTTCATGTCAATTGCCCGCAAGCGTTCTGGATCGTGTTCCATGAAGGCGCACCTGATGTCGTCAGTTTTTCCACCTTTCTGAGTACCGAATGTAACGAACTTAAAACGGCCATCCACTGCATTGAAGACTGTAGGCCAGCGGTTCTCAAAGCAATACAGAAACTCGATTCTGCTCCTGTTGAAAAAACGTTCCCGAAGAGGCTGGCATCCTTGGTCGGTGTAAATGCCGCTAGGCACAACGATCCCCACGCGTCCATCGATTTTCAGGATGGTGAAAAAACGCTCAAAAAATGCCTTATACTTAAATGTTGCTCGAAATTCACACAAATTTACGAAAAAGGTAATATAATCAACATCTTAGGAAGATAATTTTCAGCATGAACCGTAAAGGAACAATTCCATCAAGTCAATTCTATAACTTATTGATTTTACTATAATTAGTGGAAATTTTACCCCATAGAACAGATTTTTAATTTTTCTGAATATTTTCAAGTAGTTATTGATTTCTTGAATAAAAAAGGCAATGATTTACGGTTGTTACGTTTGCGTATCTCTATAAACCCTTGCTGCATAGGGCTTTCAGGCGATATTTAAAAATTTCGAGCAACATTTAAGTTATATAGATCGATTTTTCCCTTTTCCAGAGATGCGTAAGCCTCTGGTTCTTTGCAGTAAGCTGAAACCTCCTTAAATCCCCCTTCATATTTCTGCCACCTTTCAAGAATAAGAGGGTGTTGCCGATGCATTTGTTTGATGACTTTTAATGCCTCCTGCTTTTTATACTTCCTGAAATTCGGATCATATGCGAGATAGAATTCTTGTGTATTGGGCTGGAGGACATCCCACGGCGGATTGCCGACAGTCGCAGAGAACCCGCCCACCGCATCCGGTCCGAACACGTCGGGAAATTCCAGTGGCCAGTGGTAAAAGTGGTGCCAATCGCGATACGCATTTACCGATTCCAGAATCTCCGGAAGGGCAGGATTCAGGGTGTCTGCAACAGATATCCCCTTTGCGAGCCGTTCGAAAATCTCTTTGTAATCACCGATTTGAATGTCAGTGTCCATCAGGTAAGCCGTGAACAGGTCGGCCAGGGAACGCAGGTTGGACGTGGCCTCCAGGGCTTCATCCAAAATAGCTTTCTGGGTATCCGTGTCATCCTCGTCGATCTGGGTGATAGACGCAACACCCTGGGCCGCCTCCGCCAAGACAGACGAGAGATCGTTATAATCAAAGAGCAGCATTTGGGGATCTTTCTTTTTCTTGCTCTCTTTCTTGCGCTCCGGGATGGAAGCAAGTTGATCGAGTGATCGAATGCCGATCAGGCTGTTTCCGCAGCGAACATGGTGATCGAGAAACGTCAATTTATGTTTAATGGCAAAGCAGTTGAGCCAGAGCGAGAGCTTGGCCAGGTTAACGGCCAGCGGGTTAAGATCAACACCGTAGAGGCAGTGACGGGTGATACGCCGTCGCCAGTCATTGGGTCGGCTGGTGACCGAAACCGTCATTCCCTCGACATGGGGCACTTCCTCAAGCAGGGCGACGACCAGCCCGGCGATCTGGTTGGCCGCGTCCACCAGGAAGTGGCCGCTGCCCATGGCCGGATCGCAGACCTTGAAGTTTAGAACATCCTCTTCGACAAAACGCTCGATCAGCGCCGCGGCCGATTGGGCCGCCCCGCGCCTGGTGCCGACATCGTGCCCATCGGTTGCCTGCTCCAGTAAATCGTTGAATCGCTGCCGGTATTCCCGTTCAAAGGTTTCACGAAGGGGCTGGACGATTGTTTTTTCATTGAGAAAGCGAACCAGTGATTCCGGTGTATAATAGGAACCGGTTTGTTTGCGCTCCAGCGCGGACTCGCCGAAATAGACATCTCCCTTCTTGATCAGGGTGTCGCCCGCCTTTTTCGTTGTCTGGGAGGCCAAGAGCATTTCCACGCCCTTTTTGGTGCGGCGGCGGATGCGATCGGCGTCAGCAAGCTGGACCGTGTATTCCAGGATGGTTTCGTAAAGCTCCCCGAGATGGCGAACCTCCAGGTCTTCGTATGGTATGGGGTATTCATCGTCCGGTTCGTTGTTGTAAGGTTCCACAAACGCCAGCAGGTACAGCGCCCGGGAGAAAAAATCGTTGCGCAGTTGATGCCGGCCCAGGAATTTTTCTTCTTCATCATCGAACAGGCCGCCGTTATAGCCCATTATGCCGTATTCCGGGTCACCGTCGTTTACGGCATTTATCAGGCCTTTCAGGTGCTTCCAAAGATCGTACTGGTCCGTGTCGCGTCGCTTGCCCCAGCGGAATTTGCGAGCCTCCTGACATAGGGTCTGGATGGAATGCTGCCGGTAAAGTTCGGCCTTATCCGGGTCCGACGGCAGCAGCCTGCGGGCCTCGGCATAAAAGAGAAACAGGCAACGATAAATCAGTTTAACAGCGCTTTCGAATATTTCGGCCCGTTCATCCTCAGTGTATTCTTCGCCGGTCTTCTTTGTGTCAAAAATGAACCCGTTGCAGATGTACTGCAGCACTTCGTCCACCTGGTCGAGGAATGGCAACTTTACTTTCTCTTCAAGGACCTCTTCGGATTGCTTCCTATCGTGGTCAAGCCGACACTTGTAGATGCCGACGGATTCATTCTGCCGGGCTTTTTTTGTGTCTTCATGTTCTTCGACTATGAAAGAATCCTTGTGAAAGAAGTGCTCAAACAGGCCGTATTCAGCTTCATCCGATCCTTCCAGCGCCTCTGCCAACTTGAGTTCCACATAGTCTTCATATGGCCTTGAACTCTTGGTGGAGTATAGGCGCCAGCATGCACCGTCGGTCAGAATGCCCCACTTGAGCTTACGTTCCTTAAGATGCGCTAGGAGCTTGGCGGGATAGAAACGACCGACTGAAGTGTTATCGATATCCGATCCGGGCTCAACGATGTAAAGGACACTAATG
>DFBQ01000181.1:0-2426 GCA_002367355.1 Deltaproteobacteria bacterium UBA3076
CTGCGCTTATATGAAATATCCAGGTGATTTCATTTCCTTATTGACAAATTTCAAAAGCTCAATTATGAGATTAACTAGTGAATCATCATTCATTAATTAAAATAAGGAGGAGTATGCGGGATGAGAAGTAGAAAAGTATTATCTCTGTTGGTTGCGGTCTGTTTCGGCTTGGTAATGGCAGGAGTGGCCGTAGCAACTGATAAGGGGCCAGAGACTATCACCATGGATTCAAAGGTGTTCCCAAAGCACAAAAAGTCGTTGGTCACCTTTAGCCACCAGAAACATAATGTGGATTACAAGGTTGCCTGTAACGACTGTCACCATGTGTATCAGGATGGCAAGAACGTGTGGAAAGAAGGGGACGCGGTCCAGAAGTGTGATGCCTGCCACACCGGAGCCAAGGCGCCGAAGGAACCAAAGCTGAGCAAGGAAGAACAGATCAAGGGGTACATGTACTCAGCCATTCATGAAAACTGTAAAGAGTGCCATAAGGCTGCAAAGAAAGACGGCAAGGCCGCCCCGACCAAGTGTGGTGAGTGCCATCCTAAGGTAGCCAAATAGCCAAAAAGATTGGTAAGTGTCTTTTTGGATTTTACCCTATTTTTTGTACCATGGCCACGGAATGCAAAATTAGAAGGCCTGCCGATTATGAACCGGCAGGCCTTTTGTGTTTTTGGTCATGCAAAAGGCCAACAATCCTTATGGATATCCATTACATGTTCTATCACGTGGGGTCCAGGCCCGGAATTATCCAACCTGGAGACAGTATCACTGTCCAGAACGCTCATGGCCTTACATTCATCTAAAACCGCAAGCACGCCATCTCTAAGCCCTGTAAAGTTATAACCTCCTTCAAGGCAGAATAGTATCCGGCCCTTACAGCATGACTCTGCAAGATTGAGCAAAACCCTTGCCATATAGGCAAAGCCGCTTGCAGTGACCTCCATGCCTCCCAGGGGATCATCCTGGTAAATATCAAACCCGGCTGAAACGAGTATGAAGTCTGGAGAAAAGGTTTTACCTATAGGCACGAGCACGCGATTGAAAATGGCAGCAAAGTCCTCATCTCCGGCACCAGGGCTCAAAGGCACATTTACCGTAAAGCCCTTTCCATCGCCTTCGCCCATTTGATCTACACTGCCGCTTCCCGGATAATAGGGATACTGATGGGCAGAAAAGTATAATACGCTGGAATTATTATAAAAGCTGTGCTGGGTACCGTTCCCGTGATGAAGATCCCAGTCTACGATCAAGACCCGTTCACAACCAAGGACCTGTCTCGCATAATGAGCGCCAAGGGCCACATTATTAAAAATGCAAAAGCCCTTGGCACAATCTTTTTCTGCATGGTGTCCCGGTGGACGTACCAAGGCAAATCCATTTTGCGCATCAGGCCCGGCTATTTCATCCATGGCGGAAAAAACTCCTCCAACAGCCAGGCAAGCCGCTTCCCACGAGCCTGCGCTTGTAGCTGTATCCGGATCCAGCCGGTAGAAATCTTTGCCGGCAGTCTTGGCTACCTTATCTATGTAATCACCGGTATGATTCCATAAAAGCTCATCCCTGCCGGCTGATCTTGGGACAATGGTCTTGAACCGGCCTTTTACATCTTCCCGGTCTAAACGCTCATAAATAACCCTAAGACGATCAGGTGATTCCGGATGACCAGGACCCTGGTCATGTTCAAGGTATATAGGATCTCTAATTACTATCGTCGTAGCCATTTTCAGGGCAGACACTTCTTGCACCGGCAAAAACCCTCCTTGCAGGCATCGGATCGTGACTTAAAAATTACTCGGTTTGATTTACTCATTTTTTTCCCATAAGGACATGAGGGCCTATGAAAGCGGAGGGATTGGCGGTTGCCCACATAATAAGGTTCAGGCCTGATTGGCGGAATTGACCATATACCACGCCCGGCGTCTATGGCCTCTCTCTGTACAGCAAGCAGTCTCTTGCTGAAAGGCGAACCTTTCTCAGAAAAACACACAAAGGCCATGCCCTCGCGGACCAGGATTTCATTGACCATTCGACCATCAGGGAGAAATACATAGGCCAACAGCCGGCCGAAGCGATCCCTCTTTTCATCATCCTGGACCAGCCTGACAAGCCTGCCCTGGACCAGTTGCCTGTTACGCTTGGTGGCTTCCCATCCCAAGGGCTCTCCGGGTTTGTCCCCGTGAGGTATCTCCGGAGAATTAATCCCCCTATAGCGTACCTTTGTTCCTTTTTTAAGGACTATGGTATCGCCATCAATGACGTAGCGCACAAAAGCGCTTTTCTCTGCAAAGCAGAACTCTATGGAGGCAAGGAACCAGATGCTCACCAAAACAACTGTCACTACGGACAATCCGGCCCTTGTTCCCATGTTCAATCCTCCTATGTTTCACCTAAGTTGAGCAATTAGCTGTTAGCCATTAGCGTTT
>DFBQ01000181.1:2498-28968 GCA_002367355.1 Deltaproteobacteria bacterium UBA3076
AATCATTAAACTAATAGCTAATCGTTAAGCTAATCGCTCAATTTAATTTTCAGTAAGACGCCGCAAAGCCTCCAGATATCGCTGATGGGTCTTTTCTGCGATATCTGCAGGGAGATCAGGTCCTGGTGGCTTTTTATCCCATGAAATGGACTCCAGGTAGTCTCTCACAAACTGCTTGTCAAAACTCGGCTGTGATCTGCCGGGGCTATAGTCCTCAGCAGGCCAGAATCTGGATGAATCAGGGGTCAAGACCTCGTCAATCAGTATAAGCTCTCCGTCGGATATGCCGAGCTCAAACTTGGTATCAGCAATTATCACTCCTCTTTCTCTCGCATAATCCGCCGCTATTTTGTAAAGCCTGATGCTGATATCCCTGGCCTTTCCGGCAATATCTTTGCCAAGCAGCTTTCCGACCTGTTCAAAGCTTATGTTTTCGTCGTGAGAACCAACATCAGCCTTCGTGGAAGGCGTGAATATGGCATCCGGAAGCTGCTGCGACTCAAGCATCCCTTCAGGTAGCTTGATACCACATACAGAACCTGTCCGGAGATAGTCTTTCCAGCCGGAGCCGGCAATATATCCCCTGACTATACACTCAACAGGCAAAGGCTTTGCCTCTTTGACCAACATGCTGCGGCCCTCAAGGGACTTTGAAAATGGTTTCAACTCTTCCGGAAACTGAGTTACATCTGCCTGAATCAGATGATTCGGCACCAGGTCTTTCAATTTTTCAAACCAGAACAGGGACATCTGAGTGAGGATGCGACCCTTTCCCTGTATAGGCGTGAGAAGAACAACATCAAAGGCAGAGAGACGATCCGTTGCTACGATAAGCAAGCACCTCCCCACTTTGTAAATGTCTCTCACCTTTCCCCTGTGCAAAAGATGAAGCCCGGGAAAATCCGTTTTGAATAGGGACATAGATTTATCTCCAGTTAACAGTATATAAACCAGATTAGCCAATAAATAGAAGCATGGCAATCATCCGGTGTGCTGTTTTCTATCTCTACACAGTAGAAACAACTCCACACTCTCCGGCCTGGAACTCTTTGGCTTGACTACATGAACTGACCTGAAACTCTCTCTGCATTTGTCCCGGAAGGAATGGAGATCCTCCCCCTGGAAGACCTTGCAAAAAAAGGTACCCCCTGGTTTCAGCAACTCTCCGGCCAAAACTAAAGCTCGCTCTGCAAGAGCTACAGATCTGAAATGATCCACATCTTTGCGACCGGTAGTCTTGGGGGCCATATCGCTGAGCACAACGTCGAAATAAGGGGAAATCTCTCTAAGCTTTGAGGCCTTGAGATCATAGACATCTCTCTGCAATAGGCAGACATTATCTGCCATTACACCAGGCTTTTGGATATCAACTGCCACAACCAGGCCCTTCGGCCCTGCCACTCCGGCTGCATACTTTGACCAGGACCCCGGATATGCTCCAAGGTCCAGGACGGTCTGACCTGGCTTCAGGAACCGGTATTTCTTTTGGGCCTCTTCCAGCTTATAGACCGAACGGGCCGGGAAACCCTGCTTCTTCGCCTTTTTAAAATAATGATCCTGGACCTTTTTCACCTATGACCTATTTTCACGGTAATCATGGGCGCATTCACATGTTGGGGGACCTAAATTTAGTAATGAACATCGAACATCCAATATCGAATGAAAAAACAAACACCCAATACCGAACATTCAATAGCTATTTCTGTTTCTTCATCTTTTCCCATTCAACATTCGATGTTGGACGTTCGATGTTCGATGTTCATCTTTCAAAACAACCACGTATGGTATAAATGCAATCTGTGAACGCTTACAAAATAACATAGCGCTCATGGATCCCATCACCCATGAGCTATGAGCTATCGTAATCAACCCCTTTCAGCTTTCGGCTTCAGGCTTTCAGCTCTTATGCAACGCCGCAGATCGGATATTTTCACCCAAACCATCAATAAGTTCCGCCAGGTGTAACACCCTGGGACCCCCGGTTTGATGAGCAGTCCCTGCCCTCCACTGCAGCAGACATCCTGAGCATGTGGTAACTACAGTGGATGCGCCTGTCCTGTCCAATGCAGAAAGCCTCTTCTCAAAAATCTTCCAGGCAAGCTCAGGATTTCCAATACTAAAAAGCCCCCCCTGTCCACAGCATTCATGAGACATTGGCCTGAAGGCATCTGAGAACATCCTGTCCAGCAGCCCTTCGCTTTCCCCCACACCGCCCAGATCGAATCGTTGGTGACATGGAGCATGATACGTCACTGTAACCGACCTGTCCCTTGACACTCTGAGAGGTAATACCTTTAGCTCAACTACAAGCCGGCTGAACTCCCTGACCTTATCTGCCAAATGGATGGCATCTTCTTTTTTTGGATCTTTTCCACTGAACAATTTTGGCCATTCTTTAATCATGGAAGCACAGGCAGCACATCCTGTAACGATGAAATCCGCCCTCGCCTTTTCAAAGGCCTTAAGATTTTGAAGCACGAGTTCTTTAGCGGTTTCCTGCGCACCTGCTGACCATGCAGGCATACCGCAGCACCCCTGTCCCAAAGGTACCAGCACCTTGCCCCCTAAACACCGGATCATGGCCTCAGCCACCTCCGGATAGAGGTAGTTCTGAACACAACCCAGGAAAAGGGCTATTCTGGGTCCCGGCCCGGGATCAAACCCGCAACTCGGATCAAGCAACCTGAAATGCCTTCTGGAAAGGGCCGGGCTTTGCGCAAGAGAAGGCATTTCAAAATGAAAAGCCTTTTCATCCTGTGAAGTCCGGCCTGTAAGGCCAAGCAGTCGCCAGATAAGGCCGCTTGTGCCGGGGATACCGGCAAGGAGCTTTGCCAGCAAGGGAGTCAGTCTGCGACTCTTGAGGATATCCCATAGCCACCAGGGAGAGGAAAGCCTTTTGGCGCAGCTTGCCCTGGCGTTTCTGACCAGGGCATTTAACTCCACCCCGGCAGGACATATGTAACCACAGGCTCCGCACTGAAGACAATCTTTTAAGGTCTCAAGCACCTTGAACGGAAGCACATTCTTTCCAGGACCTTGACCTTCCGGAGCGGAACTTGGGCCTTTGCTAATGATTTCCGTAATAAGTCTGTATTTTCCCCTGGGGGAAAAGCGCTCATGTCTGGTTACGTCATAGACCGGGCACACTGAAAGGCATGCACCGCACCTGACGCATCTGGCTCCGGCATCACTTCCGTCAGCAGATAACCGGCCTTCAGTTTTCCGGAGATCATTCAGGCTCTCTCACCTCTGAAACAGGGTAAGCGTTCACAGGGCACCGCATCTGCTTTGTTGTCGGGCACTTGAAGTACAGGGAGTACGTCTGCGTACCNNTGCAGCACCCTGTAAACGCTTACAGTGCGATGGATTGCGGTAAAAACGGGCGTTGTAATCCCGTGAACGGTTACGAAACAGGATTTGTCCACTCTCATGCCTTCTCCATCGACTTATTACTTTACTGATCCTTATTTTTTCGGTGAACCCTGAACCCCTGAACGGTTACCAAGATATTTCTGTTTTAACTTTTTTATTTTACATGTTGCGGCTTCATCCACAGGAAGCCTTGCCTTTAGCTGATGCAGCTCATTATTCAGCCCCTGTATGCCTCCCTCGGAATTGAGTTTCACCACAACTTTTCCTACTGATTTTCCTTTTGGATGGCCCCTCAAAAGATAGGTCCTTCCTATTTTTAATGGCTGATAACGCTGTCCGCCGGGACCGCTTCCGACAATAACATCTATACCGTCGACAGTGCTTGCCAACTTCCTGTCCTCAAACTCACCAAGGTTGGACAACAACACTATTACATCGACCCTGTTTTTAAGCTCAGGGACCAGGGACTTAAGCCTGGCTGAAGGATCAAGCACCTCCACACCGTCTGCCCTGGTCCGCCGGCTCAACCCAGGAGACGTGACGGCAAGGACGCCTACTTTTGTACCATTAACATCAAATATCCCATAGGGCTCAAATACAGCCTTACCTTTGTAACGCAGGTTTGAAGACAAAGGCCTTAAACCCCTTTTCCTGGTCTCTTCCAGCAGAAACATGGTTGAGCCTGCAAGATCTCTCTTGCCCACACAAAGGGCCGTGTAACCCATATCACGGTAAAAATCCAAAAGAAGCCCTGCATTGGCAATTGCCGCTTCTGAAGGTGCTGCTTCATTTCTGAAGAGAAAATTACCGGCATCTAAAAAAAGGAAGTTGCCATGGTTCTGAACATTATCACGGACCCACCGGACCCGCCGGGCGATTCCTCCTATCTCCTTACCCCCTCAACCAAAACACGGATCAAGATAACCCAGGGTATTCCCAGTATAAAACAGAGTGAATTCCTCTGTCCGTTCCTGAGAATCCGCCGAGGCCGGTCCGGCTGTAAAAAAAGATACAAGAAATGCAAATATAACAAAAAACATTATATTTTTTATACTGTTCATCATAATGTCTCCTTATCTGGCATTTTTCCCAAGCAACTGCCTCATCCACCAACTCGCCCAGTGTTCTTTTAAAATGGCATCGGCAAGGGCCTTGGCCCCTTCTGATTTTAACCTGTCCTTGACATAGGGTATCCAAAGCGCTGCATCACTGCTTCCAGTATCCAAATGTTCTTTAAGAGAAAGCAACATATCGAGCTGATCCGCGTCATGGGCCAATACTGACTCTGTTGTCTTACAGTCCCTGAGCTCTGACAGCAGATCCACTATCTCTTCACCGCCTGGAAGTCCTTGCGTCATTTCTGTTATTGCTGATTTTTCATCTATAGTCACATACCGCTTGTGTACTGCGTTGGCATCCCCGGTCCTGGCTTCGGGGAGATCATGCACCAGGCACAGCTTCAAGAGTCTTTCCATATCCACTCCAGGGACATCTCTTGCCAGCATCATGGCACTCAGGATCACACCAAACGTATGGGCAGCCACTGATTCCCTGCCCTTACCCAAAAACGGATAGCCTGTTCTCCAGGTATGCTTGAGCATTGACCCTTCAAAAAGAAAACGGGCTATCCTCTCCCAATTTGTTTCTTTATCATCCATTGTCACTCCATTGAAATCAAACGAAAAATAAGCGTCTCCAGCAGCACTCTATGGGAAACCTGACCTCCTTTGAACTCAAGATCCATTTCGGCCATAGAAGCCAGAAAATCCAGCATCCGGTCCGGATCAAAACCATATGCCTGCAGGCTCAATTTGTAAAGTGCATATGGATGAGCACCTTTCAACACAGCAGGCAGAGCATCTCCCAGGTTCTCCTTTATCTCGGGTAGTATCTGGTCTTTGAAGATATTGTACTGCAAGTTCTTAATTGCCTGAATGCCTGGTCCATATTCAAAAACCGCCCTTAAGATTATCATCTTCCGCAGAAAATTTGCAATGGTCGTAAGTATTGCCAGAGGATGGATTCCTTGACCCAGCAAATAACTCAGGCTGTTGAGGCATTTGCCCAGGTCCTTTTCGCCGATGGCGCCAGTAAGCTTGTATAACTCCTCATCCTTGTGTCTTACAACCAGCTCGCAGACGTCCCCATCCTTTATCCTGACACTATCTCCCGCCTGAGAAATAAGCTTCTGGACCTCTGTCTTCAGACCCACAAGGTCTTCATGACCAACCCGTTCAATAATGGTCTCAATGGCCTTATGCTCTATTTCTTTGCCCTTTTCTCTGATCAAACTCCTGATAAAGCTCCTTGCAAAATCCGCCCCGCCTTTCTTATCCTTCTTTTCTTTATCAAGGTCCACCACGGGCCCATACTTTTTAAGCTCCTTGTATAAGGAGCACCTTCTATCCACTACCTCGGATTCAATAATTATAATTGCGCGGGACGGGTCGGCCCTCTGAGCAAGCCAAGAAAGAATACGATCTCCCGAGCCTGTATGTATGGGCTCTATACATTCCAGGTCTTCACCATGGTCTTTAAGGAATTCTGATAAATTCTCAATGCGTAAATCCTTAGGCCAATCCAAAACCTCTTTCATCTGCACTGAAGAAAGCCCTATGATCTCCTTTGGATCTATCTTTAAATCAGAAAAAATTCGTGAAATGAGTTCCTTTGCCCGATCATCATCACCTGCTTCAATGGCCGCCAGGGTCTTCTTCCATCTGGTCTTTGTAGTATCTGCAGATACCAGCAGAGGCAGGTCCTGTACTAAAACCACCTTGCGCCCAGGGAAAAAACCTCTGGTCTCCAGAAGCTCAAGCAACCTGCCCTCTGAAAAAAAATCAGGAGATAAAACCTCAAAGTTGAAATCTTTCGCTTCTTCAGGCACCAGGCAAGCTATTAATTTATTTATCTGAGGATGGATAATGGGCCTGTCACCTATAAACAGATAGACAGGATAGACCTCCCCTGCCTCTGCCTTCTTAATGATCTCTTTGACCTGGCCGAGATATTTTTTCGATGTAAGATTCATGTTTAAAGTGCCTAAAGTTACTTGTATAAAATGGCCGCGTTGTCCCGAGATTCACACAGTTTTTATATGACACCTTTATTTGGTAACAATTATCAAATGAGAATTGGCCCTTGATGTTGCAACATAAAATAATTCGTCTTTCCTGTGTCCCCAAACGGCATCTGTTTCTGTGAGAATAACAACAGGACTTTCCAGGCCTTTAAATGAATGAATTGTTGAGCAAAAAATATTGTTCCCTATTTCTTGCTCAGTTCGTTGCCATGTGATAGGACAATTGGACAGATAATCTCCCGCATTCCATATCGATTTGCTTTCCTTGCGAGGGGTAAGAATCGTTATATCGGATGGATCGACCTTCTCATTTCTTAAAAGATTGGCAACTACTAATGCCACACTGTCTTGCTCGGTACTCTGTGGCTTGATCTTAACAATTTCAGGAGGTCGTCCCTCTGGGCCAATAGCCTTCGATTTAATCTTGCCTCTATAAAATTTCATTGTTTCTTTATGAATTTGTTTGGTATTTCGGCAGTTTTCATTGAGAGAAAAGGGCGGATCACTTATAGGAAAGGTGTTTCTCCTTTCGTATAACTTTTGATTATCATCAAAAAAAATATAAAATATACCTTCATCAGGGTCTTTTAACACCTCCTGCAAAGGTAGCCACCAATTCGCCTCGAAATCTTGGCCTTCATCAACGATCAAGGCATCATATCGTTCGTCGATCAAACTCAAGGCATCTAATAGACTATCCGGCAGCTCATTTTTGAAAAATAAGCGTTGGTCTATCTGTGGGTCTGGGATAGGAATTTCTATACTAGCCCTTCTGCAAAAATCCATGCATAGACCATGGAAATGAAATACATCTATTTGATTTGAATGCGGAATTATCTGCCCAAGAAACTGTGCAAGAACAACATTGTAACATACGATTACAACCCGTTTTTTTTTATTAGTTTCAACAAGACGACGTGCCTTTTCAATTGCCAAAAGCGTCTTGCCTGAACCTGCTGATCCGCATATTTTAGCGCGATTGAAACGCTCTATAAGTGTTAACACCTTATACTGTGAACGCGTTGCTTCTAATATACTCTCTTTGTCATCAGTAATTTTTCTCGATAAATTTATTGGTATTTTCCAAGATGGAGCAAGGAATTTCCGTAAGGCTTTCATCCCTTCTTGGCCAGGGCCTTTTCTATGGCTCTGGCCGAGAGTATTCTTGAAAACTTGCGCAATTGCTTTCGGAACCCTTTCAAGGTCAGAAGAACCAAGGGTAATTCCCTTCAATTCTGGAGAGATACCTAAATCTCTGCCAATTAAATCAATATCAGGAAACCACACCGCATGGCCATGCGGGTAGGAAAACCTTCTAGTGGTGGGATAATTTTTAATATCACTCAAAAGATCATAGCAATATGTTTTACTTTGCTCGTATGGATTCTTTATCTTGAATTTTGTGCCATCAAAGGAGGTAGAAGCCCACCCGCCGGTATCTCCATTAAATTCAATTCCCCCTCCTTTGACCTCTAACGCGACTATGCCTTTATCGGGATGCAAAATAAGAAAGTCGATTTCACCATCCAGAAGAGGGCCATTTTTATTAGGCCGCCGATATATTGGAACACTATGGAGAACAATATAATCGTTTGAGAGAGTATCCTTTAATGCGTAGAAAACTTTCCTCTCTGCATTGCTTTTAGTATCACCCAAGGGATGATCTGGATACATTCTGGCCATATTTCATCCACTATTTATGAAAGAATTTGTGTAAGCCAGTCCCTAACAGGACGTCGCCTTAACTGTTCCCAATAAAATTGATTTGAATAACTCCTTAAACATGCATAACAGCTCGAATCCAGATCAGTGCATTTGCAATCCCTTACCCTCCGAAGGGTTTCTCGCAAAACTTTGTCTAAGTCTTCGATTATTTTTGGTATATAACCAGCCCCTCCAGGGATGCGATCATAAATTACAAGTTCTCCGATAAAGCTTTCCTCTGTCCACCCATGGTAGGTGCCGCCTAAATCATTTATTGATATTCCCAGGGCATCAGATGCACCGTTTAAAAATGCTGCCAGCAGTGACTGCCAAAAGACCTTATCCGTCACTTTTGGTGGAGATACGGCACAGTCCTGAAACCGTAACTGCAAAATATCTGTGACAATTTCATGCGCCATATCAAGTTTCAAAATTTTCCCGTTACATTTAGACCCCCATGGAGTTTCATGGCTGCCCCTCCCCGGCTTTGGAACACTTTTCCCGCATTTTCTACAAATCATAAAACCACTGAATTTACGATTACTATTTGCCCGAAATAGTTTGCCGTCCTTTTTTATTCCGTAGCTGATTCCTTTGACTTTATGATCATGAAAATCGGTAGCGCCCTCAAGAAGAAAAACTTCTGAGGTCCGAGGAGGTCTTCTCCTGAAAAGACCAGGAAATTTAGGAGTATCATTGACTAAAGTAGTAAAACCATCCGGCTTCAAATACTTGCGTGCAGTAAATCGTCCTCGTAAACTGGTACCGCAAGATGAGCATTCAAACGGGGGCGTTTCGGTTTCATGACCGGTTTCAATTTTTCGACATTCAGGGCACCTGGCGTACCAGCGAATTTCCGGTTCTTTTGAGTTAAACCAGACTCCTCCTGAAGTAAACACTTTTCCATCGGCAACCACTTCAGAACCTGGCGCATATTCAGATATGCCAATCTCACGGTCCCGCTCCAGCCTCATTCGTTCAATATATTCAGGATGACGTACCAATAGTTTGACATTGTCCTGGGGAAATGCATAGCCTGGAAGCCAGGAGCAACTGCTGAGAAAGTCAATGAGACGCTGTTTGACAAACTGATCTTTTAATCTTTCAAGTGAGCTAAGGCTAATTGCTATAGCTGTTCTCTTACGCCCGGAAGCTTTTAAAAGCTCCACCTGCAAATCGTTCATTTGTTCATCAAAACGATCTAACACATTCAATACCTGATATTTAAGGACTGATTCTTCAGCGTCACACAAACTGTCAATTGAAGAATTAATTGCATCCTCAGCGCTTAGTTGAGAATTCAACTCGTCAGGGATGACCATCTTTAATGTATTAATCAGCCTACGTTTATTCGCCTTCTCCCCGCACCAAGTAGCAAATTTAGATGCAAGGCAATCTCCATTTGTGGCATTAAGAAAAAAGTCATGTATCTCTATGTTTTCACTAAGCTCAATCGAGCTATCTCCAGAACGAGAGATGTCTCTAAGGAAATTGCCAAGCAATAAAGAATTACAGTGCCTTTGGGCCAGAGGAATATTGGCGATATTCAGAAAAGGGGCGGGCACTGCTCCTTGGATAATATTATGTGGATGTTGATAATTATATTGATCGTGCGGAAGATTTCTACAAAAAGTGAGAGCTGCAGAGATTCCGTCTTTACGCCTACCTGCCCGTCCTGCTCTCTGGATATAAGAGCTGGCTGTTGGAGGAACATTTCGCAGCAGGACTGCCTTTAAATTTCCAACATCAATTCCCATCTCAAATGTTGTGGAACTGCTCAACACGTTAACTTTCCCATCGATAAAATCTTTTTGATATTTCTTACCAATGTCGCTAATAAGCTGTGCCGTATGTTCTCGTACCTCAAGGGGAAATGGGGGAAGGAAATAGCGGTTCCGGTAATGATCCTTTTTGAATTTCTTTTGCAGCTCTTCGGGACTAATAGGTCGTGGTATTCCTAAACAGTCGATATTTACACAGCACCCCAGCTCACCAAGTGAGGTAATCAGACCGCACGTGTCGCAAAAATACCAGTCAATATCTTTTTGGGTAACCTGAAGACAGTCTGGGTCCAAACGAAATTCTCCTGCCCACTGTGTTTCACTCAAGATACCTTCTGTCAGACACTCCCAAATTTTCTCCAATATGCTTGAAAGAAACGCTTCATCCTTCAATTTATCCTTCTTCAAAATTTTACACAGAATCGAGAGTTGCTTGCTGGTCCTAATCGCATTTTTTTTCGAACGGGACGGCGCTTTATAAGGATTCCATCTATAACGAAGACGATTATCAACTTTACCTGAAAGTTGATAGTGAAAGGTGAATGCGTCCGGGCCAACATTCAGTCTGGAAACATCCTTAGCAGTGATATAATCAGGGAACTCAATAGCTTTACGAGTTAAAAAAACATCGATAAGGGCCAATATCGCCTGCTCGCCAAACGCTTCAGACTTCTCAAATAGCTCGGGTACTCTTTTAAAAAATTGCTCTCTTTCAGATTCATTGAAATCTATCCTTATGGTTGCTATGCCAACACCTTCAAGAGTTTTTTTCTGTTTCTTGGAGGAACAAAAATTTTTATATAAAGCTAATTCCACCTCTTTTTTTATTGCACTTTTATGCTTAGATCGGAGTCGTTTTTTTAGAATAAGGTTAAAATATTCCTCTCCATTTTCCTTTTTTTTGATTACAGCAACAGGAAAATTAGTTATTCTTCGAACATATTCATCCGCAATTTCATCGTAAGAAGCTGGACGCCCCTCCCTGTCCTCAGCTTTCTCAATAGCCTCTTTAAGGGGTCCCAAATACGCTGATTCCGCTGTTGTTTGGGTCAGGTATGGGGCAAAAAAAGCCGCTCTTTGTCTGGAATCAGAAAATACGAGAAGATTCCTTCCATTTGCCGGTAAATTATTCCTCTCAGGATTTTCTGTATCAATGGGCAAGTTACGCATTACCGTTTCAGCGAGAACTGCGGTGGGAGCATCCTCAAATGTAACAAAATCCCTCAAAACTGAATCGAAGCTCCCACTGCTTCCTCCACACCTCGGGCATTTTTTCAAGTTCCCATCCTTGATATTCTTATCTAAAATTCTTAATTTCCGTACTACACTGTTTTCACAGCACTTTTCATCAAATGGATTTTCCCTATAGCTACCACAGGAAAAGCAGAGATAAGCAAATTGTTTTGAAGCATCTATTTTTTTATCTTCACCTTCACCTTCATCTTCCGTGAGCTGTTCTTCATCAAGATCATCCGTCCACGTCAAAATTTGGGATTGTTGCTCATTGACAGCAGGGTCAGGCATTTTGTGCCACTTACCGTCTTGAATGAATATTTTATGTGCTGGCATCCCACAATGCACACATGTGCTGATCGGTAAAACTCTGTGCTCACAATCGGGGCATTTGTTACAGTCTTCAAGAATAAAATTAGACCATTTTTGTCCTTTTTTTGCCTTAGCATTTGGACAATCAGGATTCAAGCAAACAGTCGCTCCCGCCAGTCCTCTACAAAAAAAATGGAACCGCATTGGCAGCAGAGGTGCACTGTCATGGGTTTTTCTGGCATATGCCCCCATTGTTACAAGCCATGTGATAGCAGTCTGCACAGATTCAGTTTCATCAACACCTAAAATACTACAAATTTCTCCCACAGTAGCAGGGATATTCCGGCAATGATCATGTATCTTCGCAAGCGGGGCATATTCTGACAACAAATTAAATAGGATCCTGCTTCTGGAAAAATTCTCAGGCTTCTCAACTTTAAAACCAGCCTCCTTCACTTTCTCCCAAAGACTATCTGGATTAAAAAGAACCTGGTTCCAACCATTGATTCCACCGGTTTTTTCTACAAGCTTTCCGAGTTCAATAAGAGAGAACGGCTTTTTCAGCTTCTCACTAAATGAATCAATAACTTCTCCTTGCAAAATATCTTTTTCTTGAAACTCAACTCCTGTCAGGTCCGTCGCAAACTTAGCTACTTTTTTTGTAATATTTTCTTCATTTCCCAGGGTGGCACTTGTTAATACGAACTGCAAATTGCTCTCTTTGCGATGAAGGTGTTGCTTGAGCCGCCGCATCAACATGGAAATCTCAATTCCCTGGGCGCCGGAATATGAATGGGCCTCATCTAATACAAGATATGTTAAATTTGGGTTAGCAAAAAGAGCTGAGTCATTAGGTCTGAGAAGTAAATATTCCAACATGGCAAAATTAGTCAGCAAAATATGGGGGGGCGATTCTCTTATTTCATGTCGAGTCATTCGTTCGTTCACCAGCCTATCCGTGCCTAAATCTTCAGGCTCATCCCATGGTGTTTCACCTGTGTAACGTCCAAATGTAACCTCCGGCAAATTGCGCAATAAATTTCTTAATCTGAGAAGCTGGTCGTTTGCCAATGCATTCATGGGGTAAATTATTATTGCCCTCAGTCTTGGCGCAGGATCAGCCAATATTGAATCAAGAATTGGAAACAGGAAACATTCAGTTTTGCCACTGCCTGTTCCTGTTGCAACGACGAGATCTCGCCCTTGTTGTAGATGTTCCATGGACTTTATTTGATGGGAATATAATGGGCGATCCAGATCAAAATATTCGTCAGGTAAGTCCATGAGTTTTGGAGAAAGAGATACAGGACCTTGCCCACTCACCAATTCACGAATAGATAAAGAAGGTTTATAGCATGGCGTACAATGGAAAAAAGGACCCTGAATAACGCTATATTCTTTGTTTAACTTATCTAAAAAAACCTTTTGAAGTTTGTGTTCACTATCACTTATGATATTCGCAGTATAGAGATATCTAACATATGTATCTCTGATGTTTTGAGTGAATTTAACTGCATCTATTTCATTTGTTGTATGCATAAGCTAACTCCATTGTAGTTATGCTCCACATTTATTATTTATCTTATCATAAAGATGACATTTATCATTATTGCACCTGCATCCAATTATCCCTGGCGCAATCAATCCATGAGGATTCTGTCCATTCGCGTATGCGCAGGGAGTATCCATGTCCCAATATAACTTTATTTGCCATTTTTCAACGCCGATCTCGCGAAGCCATTTTTTATATATATCATCATGGTTAGCTTTACTGTGTACAAATTCAGCCATTTTTTTCAGTGCTGATTTCCCGCGTATCTGTTTTATAAATTTAGGAACAGGAATTTGGCGTCTTTCCCTAATTTTCTGAAGTATATCGTGATCAATCGGATAGACATTACTACGAATCTTCAAATTGCTTTTCATCACCAATCACCTCTTTTTATTTGGCATTGGGAGGTTGTAGCTGAAACGCATCTTATCATACTCCCATGTTTTATAATCATTTTGCGCCATATTTGAACTTTTAGCTGTCACTGTAAAAAGAAGGTTTTTATCAATTTGAAATGATAATTCTATAGGCTCAAATAAAAATCCATAGGAAGGTACGCTCAAATATCCAATTGTTTTTCTGTCACAGTCAAAGACAGTTGGTGAATTATCGGTCGTTTCCATAAAGATGAAATGAGCGCTTGGATTATTCTCTGGATTGTCCTTTGGATTGCCCTCCACCAAAGCGAAGGTGACTATCTGTTCTTTATGCCTGACAATTTCACCCTGTTCAATGAGAGGAAAATACGTGTCATCAGATAATAATAAGCCTATATTTTGCGAAACACGATATTCACCTTGTGTTTTATTTAAAAGAGCTGCACCGTGAGCAACATGCCAGTCAGAATCCTTATCAGGCTCGATAATCTCACAATCAAAGGCTTTAGACATCCGCTCCAAGAGTCCCTGCAATTTGCTGCTCCCTCCAACCATCAAAATGCAGCCGAGTTCATCAATGGATAAACTTGCCAGTTTTACTGCCTCTTTAAGGTAAGCTATTGCCTTGTTGAGTTCTGGTTCTATCAGAGATACGAATTTATCCACGTTCATTTTTATCTCTATGTGTTGATCAAGCTCACCATAGTCAAGCAATGCAATTGTTGTTTCATTTTCATTTGATAAGGCTATTTTGACGTACTCAGCTTGATCCAACATGTCATCACGAGAGCTGCTCAGCATTTCTTTAAAAGGAATTTTTACTCTCATTTCTTTGAGTGCCTGTATGTGAGCCCACTCCGCCACTTTGGCATCAATGTTGGCCCCACCAAGAGGCTTACCGAGAGTACTCATCTCTATAACATTGCCGTTGTTTAGCTCAACTACTGCAATATCGAGAGTCCCTCCCCCCCAATCAAAAATAGCAACTTTCTGCCATTTTGAAACTTCTGAATAATGTTTGAAGACAGCAGCGCTGGGTTCAGAAACAAAGTTTAAAATATTGATTCCGGCATCAGAGGCCGCCTTGCGCAATTCCCGTCGTTTGATAGGGCTAAAACCGATTGGAATCGCTACCACGGCTGAATCCATATCAACGCCATCACTTATTTTTGAGACCTGTTCTTTTAATCCTCTCAATATCTCAGTAACAACCTGACGCGGCCTCCATGTCCTGTTACCAATATTCCACGTTTTATCAGTTCCGAGATAGGTTTTTACTGAAGTAATGATTTCGCAACTCTCCCTCAATTTTTCACGCTTTTTCCATGCATCTCTACCACGGCTTTTAACTTTGCCTGTCATCTTGTCAATGGCAATTATTGAGGGATATGGTAGTCCCTCCTGATCAGAGTATCTATCAATGAGCTCACGCTCTATCCTCACGGTAGCACTATTTGTCGTTCCGAAATCAATACCAAAATGTTCGCTCATAGCTAATCATCCTCAGCGAAATCTATCCCTTCCTTCTTCAATTTTGAAAATATCCTCTTTAATAGAGACCGTACGACTTGCCCTGCTTCAGCAGTCATATCCATGTTCTCTATTCTTTCAAGATTACGATATTCTGGACGTAAACTTTCCCGAATCCGATTAATAATCACCTCCTGCTTGTGATTACTTTTAGCTTCAATTGTTCGGGAAAAACTGTTCAACTTATCATTATAATATGCCTTTTCCTCTTCTAATTGAGAAAGGAGTTTATCTCTTTCTTGTTTAGGGCTGGATGAATCTTGCTGTGATGTTGCCAAATTAGTTTTTAATTCAGCTATCTCAGCACCTTTTCTGATCAACTCTCTTTTGCGAAAATTTAATTTGCCCTTCAGGTCTTCTTGTTTTTTGTTCAGTTCTGTCGTGTTTTTCAACAAGTCGCCGTATTTTTTTTCTAAACGTGATATTTTCTCCTGACTTTTCTTTTCAGAGCTTTGCGTTTCCTGGACATATTTTTGCAATTGTTTCAAGGAGCTAACTGGATCAAACTCCTCCAATTTTTCAACTTTATGTCGAATCGTAGTATCTTTCTCTCTTTCATGTGGAGCAATCGCTTGTTTGCTCTGCTTTTCCTCTTTAATGAATTGATCAGACAAAGGTTTACCATCCTGTTTGGCTGCACTATTTACCTCTATTGTTGCAAACTTTTCGGTTTGTTTATAAATATCAGCCTGTTCCCATTTAATCTCTCCAGGGAATAAGGGCAAATATTCCTTGATTTTAGAAATATTTTTAACTGCCGCCTCACTTTTCTGGATTAGTTCTGCAATTTCGCCAGGGACAACCAAGCCAACACCTGATTCTGTAATCCATTTTAGCACCTGAATCTGAGCTATTTCTCCTGCCGTTTTGCCATTTTTACTCTCGAAAAATGCCGCGCCAATTCCATATTTAGCTACATCCTTAACACCGGGAATACCAAAGCTTAATGGTAATTGCGCCATAAGAATATCTTGTGGTTTCAGCAATAAGGTTCGTATTTGAAGGCAAAGGTCCTTGTTTAAAGGAAAGGATGGGGAAATTTTGGTTTGTTTGCATATTTTACCCAGAAGACGAACAGCATCTTCTGCAAAGGGGCCTATTAGTTTTGAGCACAGCAATACATTAAATCTTCTGCTAAGCTTAGGGTTCCCCTGAAATTGCTCAATTAGCTTTCCAAAAAATAGTATCCTACCTTCTTCGTTAAGGGAACTCCAATTCTTTACTATCCATTCGGCTATAAAATCAGGGCCAACTTTCTTTATTTCATTTTCAGAAAAAGGAATTTTATTTTGCGGGAATATCTCAGCTCCAAGAAGATCAAATCCCTCTGCATAGTGCTTTTTGTCTATCTTTTTGTTTTTTTCTTCAACTATCGTATCGATTATCAGCGAAAAGCTATCATTAATACTATTACTTGATATATTTTTATCCATTATTATAGCCTTAATATGTATTGTTAATAATTGGCGATCACTATCTCAAAAATAACTGCTCATCCTCATGTTTTATAGGCAGCACATTGATATCTACTCCATCGGATAGCATGGTTGTTATTTTAAAAGTCTTACCGGAAGCTTTTTTGCAAAGCAATATGCTTCTCTCTATATATGGTAATAGTTTTCTGTGACATTTCCCTATATTATCTTCTACTTGTTCAGGAGCATTGTTTTTTAGAAGCAATATATTGATCAGAATTAATGCTAAATCTGCCACAGGTGGAGAGCCATTTTCAATAGCCTTTTTTGCTTGCCAGTAGGCTCTATCGAAATCTTTATCTGCATATCGTTTCCAAGCATTGGTCAAATCTTTTCCTGCCACCATTTGGCCAATTCTGCTTTTGTACTCTACAAAATAATTCTTCCCAACTACTTCATTTTTCCATTCCAGCAACAACTCTGTTAATTCGGAGTCTGCCCTTAGTTTCTTACAAATATTTTCAAACTCATCTTTCCATCTTTTTATGGGTGGTCCCCATGCTATTGCTTTCAAATCGGCAAGCAGTTTGTTAGCAGAGAGGTCAGAACCCTCTTTTCCAGCATTAGAAACAGCGCGAGCTTTTTTTAGCCATTTAAATGCTTTGGCACGATGGTCATTTTGAGCAAAAGGACTTTGTCCCAAGCCTTCCAGTTTTGTTCCGTCAAAAAACCACGCACAGTATAATATCTCTTTTCCCCAGTCCAATAGTTCCTGTGGTAGACAATCACAAACTGACAGGGAACTTCTGACGAGTTTTTGATCTATGCCTTTCCTCAATTCTTCAAGGGCTTTTTTTTGGTCCGGGACCAATGCATCGCTCCAGCCAAAATCATCATTTAATGTTATTAATCGGTTAATAATCTCTTGAGTATTCAGTATCCGTGTTTCAGTGAGTACCTTTTTCCCATAATGCTCAACGCCCAGTTGGCCGGCAACAAACTGCCTCCGGCCAAGCGTGTCTCTTAATGCCGACGTATTAAATAACAGCTTGCCTGTCTTATCAAACCGCCCAAAATCAGCCAAAAGCCTATCCTTCCCATATTCTCGAATGAATAGCTTAGCTTGTTCATCTGGATAACCAGTAAGAATAAGATCGTCCCTATCAAAAAACTCCTCCAAAGTAAGAGAATAGAGAAAAGTATGCTTATCTCGCAAAGATGCCCGATGTATCAACCTTGCTAAACGAATTAAAATACTGTCTTCTGCTTTAAGCACCCCTTCAACAAAAGTCTGTCGCTTTGGAATTTTCCAACGCCTGTTATTATCATCTATTGAAACGCATTCTTCATCGAATGAAATTGAAACATTTTTATCACCTTGAATTTCAATAACAGGCTCTTCATCCAGTCCCATCAAACGGTCAGGCCAGACAATCTTACAATCGGGCACACAACAGAAGGAAAGCCGCTGGTTTGCATCCCCTTCAGAAAACTCACGGTATCTCCCCAACGGTTCTACCCATATCTCCCCTTTTGAAGGAACTGAGCAGTCTAATTTAATTCTGTTGCTATCAGCGGGAATCTTGATTTGTTTTGGTCCGCCTCCGAAATTACCAATTAATATCCGTTGATTGGCGTAAAATAATTCTGGCTGCTTGACGACTAAATCAGGAATCCGCCCTACAAAAACATCAAAGAGGTCTTCTGCACCTATCAAGCGTTTCGCATTATCAGCCCAAACCAGATGCCTTCGCTCCTTGTTGTCAACATCAATCTCTAAAAAACTAAGGTCAGTTGCCGGTTCAACAGCAATCAAGATTCCGCGAAACATACCAAAGGGGAGAGAAAGCCACCCAAAATCTGCTTTTTCAATTTGTTCAATTTGTTCTTTATGTTTTTCTGGCAAGCCATCAAGATATTCAGTTGATATAATCAGATAATAGTCTGTCTTACTCAGATATTTTTGGGTATGGAGAAGTTCTCCGTTTTCAGCATCGAAAAAGGCATAGGGCCTTTCTTCTGGAGACCAGCCTTTTAATTCTGTTGGCCTCCACTCAGAATCATTACTTTTAGACTGTATTGAATAGACTCCCTTGAAATCACTTTGGGATTCTAATTCAACTGGGGAATGTGAAACCTTTTTGCCCTCCAACATATAATTGCCAAGTCGAACGTTTGACTCATCGAATAGAATGACAAGCCGATTTAATCTTGACTGATATACAAGTTTAGGGAGAGGAATGTTAATCCTGGAAGCAGATGTTGTTTTTCGGATGTCTGTTTCCAGAAGTTCCCAAAGTTCTCTCCAAAAACTAGGTCTGAATCCTTTTAATGATTCAAGAAATTCTGAGGGTGAAGTCTGTTGCCTTGCCTGTGCCTGAACAATAGAGCGGGCAACAGTTCTTACAAATTCCAAGCCTGCATTATCAGCAAGGAATTTGCGTAAATAACTTGACATCCCTTCTTCTGGCAAAAGTTTCTCATAAGATGATTTTGAAATGGTGATTAAGCCTGACCAGCTATACCTATTTGCCCCTGTCTTAAGAAATTCAGCAAACCGAGGCAAATATCTTTTAGTAACACCACATTGTTCAAGGATTGGACCAACAAAACGGTGCCATGGACCTTTCCTCTTTTCGTTCAGGAATTGATGTTTAAATAGATAGTCTTCGATTATGGAACCGATTGTTTCTTGAAGATCGTTCTTTTCTGCAAGACCGATTCTCGACAAAAAATGAAACCAAAATCCATTATCGTCATATTCAAAATATGCACAGTTTACCGCTAAGACGACGAGGACAGTTTTATAGGGAAAATGGGGCCGAGGGGAATAGCCACTTTGAAGAAAAACTAATTTTTTGTGATAAAGCCGAAAATAATTTTCATATTCATCATATGTAAGAACAAGCTCTCCAAGATAATCGTAATCAAGAATTTGTGAGGTCCATGCATTTTCAAGATCATTAATATCTTTAATCACAGATTTGAGTCCTCACTATGATGCTATGAATTACGCCATTTCTGAATGAACTTATGAGCACTTTTGAACCTTTTTGAGCTCTTCAGTCTTGGCGGCCCGTACTGTGTACCTGGCAGCACACGTTTCAGGTGGGTTAAAGTCCCACTCGACCCGAGGCCCCGGGCCGATATTCCAGCAAGTAGGGATAATGCATCACCGGCCGAAGCCATGGAGCCCGGCTGTCATGACAGAGCATCTTGTCACTCCAAGCATGAAAATTCGCCTCTCGCTCGATATGCTTACTCGACACTCACAGACGAACACAGACACTCGCTCCATCTGACATGTGGGGGACTGGTGGTGAGATTTTTCCGGTAAAAGCCTGTGTGTCATATGGAAGCATGTTGAGTTGTAACCTTTCTGAGGGGAGAAACATGTTTATGTTTACGCAGGCTATGCCATAGATCCCAGTCTCTTTGCAAATTGAGCCAAAATTCAGGGCCTGTTCCCAGGGCCTCTCCAATTGCAAGGGCAGATGAAGTACTAATGCCCCGTCGTCCATTAATGATTTCATTGAGTCTAGCATAAGGCCAACCGAGGTGACTGGCTAATTCTGTTTGAGTTATTCCTAAAGGTTCCAGGAATTCCTTTAATAGCATTTCTCCTGGGTGGGTTGGGGTTCTGTTTTTGGGTAGCATAGTTTTGCTCCTAATGGTAATCAGTAATTTTTACATCATAAGCGTCATTGTCTATCCATTTAAAGACAATTCTCCACTGGTCATTAATTCTTACGCTCCAAAATCCTTCAAGGTCTCCAGACATTTTTTCAAGCCGATTGCCAGGTGGAATACGAAGAAATCCCAAGGTCGGAGAAGCATTGAGTTGGTCCAGTAGTCGCTTAGCCTTAGGATGAAGCTCTTTTGGGATTTTTCTTGCATATTTGCTGCTACCGCCATGATAAATATTTGTGGTAACCTTGTCAGCGAATTGCTTTATCATGATAATAAAATGCCATATATCGATATACCGGTCAAGCATATTGATGAAAGTAATAGCTTCTTAGATCCTGGCACAATATAAGATCGGCGACCACTGAAGAAAGGAAAGGGAAGAAAGGAAAGGGGTCAGCCCTCGAAAATAGAAATTAGCTTCTTTACCTGACTCCTTATCTTCCCGGAACACAATGGGGAGACATTGTTTCATATTTCCATTATTGAACATACAAGGCAGGACGAAAGCTGCTGATCCTAAACAGATAGAAATCAACATCCAATAAAAGGCCGGGAAGCAATAATAGGGTCAGTCTTTTTGGATTAACCGAATATTTACTTCCCTCAGGATATTTCTTCTTATAAGATAGATGCATTAGTATCGATATCGAGGTTGACGATGGCCAGTGCAGAACAGATAAAAGCGCTTCTGAAGTCACATATAGAAGGAGATAATTCCCATTTCTTCTCTGTGGCGATGCAGGTAGCGGCTCATGAAGCAAAACTTGGGCATGGCAAACTCGCTCGAGAATTACGGGCCATTATTGATGAGGCGAAAAAGAAGAGGTATGCCGCCCCCTCACTCAAACCCGTGCCTATTGCCCAGCCACATGGTGAACTTTCAACTCTTTTAGAGGCCTCATATCCGAAACTCCGGTTATCGGACATGGTCCTGGATTCCGACATTCAAGAGCGTCTGACCAGATTAATCATAGAACAGCGGCAAATAACCAAAATCCGGGCTCATGGCCTTTCACCACGAAAAAAATTGCTTTTTATCGGTCCACCCGGGACGGGAAAGACCATGTCGGCAAATGTGCTGGCTGGGGAATTGGGGCTTCCTCTGTTCCTCGTTCGCCTGGACAGCCTCATCACGAAATACATGGGTGAGACTGCTGCCAAGTTAAGACTCATTTTCGATGCCATTGCTCAATCCCGGGGCGTCTATCTGTTTGACGAATTCGACTCAATAGGATCTCGACGTGGACAGATCAATGATGTAGGGGAAATACGCCGGGTTCTTAACAGCTTTCTACAAATGATAGAGCAGGATGATTCGGACAGCATCATATTAGCTGCGACAAATCATCCTGATATCTTGGATTATGCATTGTTTCGACGGTTTGATGATGTTATTGAATACAAACTGCCTGAGCGCAAATTCATGGTCAAATTACTTAAGGCCAAGCTGGCGGCCTTCAACAAAGCGCAGATCCAGTGGGAAAAACTTTCTGATCTGGCAATCGGTTTGAGTCATGCCGATATTACCCGAGCATGTGAGGATGCCATCAAAGATGCTGTTATTCATGACCGGGACGGACTTACCACCAAGAATATCATGAAGCCGTTATCGGAACGAAAGGCAATCCGGAACAAATAATATCCGTGTTGTAGAATATTCATCTTTTGGTAAAACCAACACTAACAAATGCCGCAAAGCAATCCCTCAAGACTCCGTCATCTTCTTATCGCTGGTACGGCTAATACTGAATTCTATACTTCCCCTGTTACCGGGGGTGGTAGCAAATCAAAATTGCCTCCACGTCAGAGGCAAGCCCATGGGCAAAGACTGCTTAATCAGTTAAATAATCTTCGCCAAGAAGCGGAGGAGCTGCTGGAGGAACAGATCGCCTTCGGCGTTGATGCCGGAAATGGAATCTGCCTGCAGTTTGAAAGTGAGCCTGACTTTGACTTGAAGCTTGAAAGTCTTGAATTCATTCGGTCGGGCATCGAACTCCTTGCTGTTACAAAGGAAGACAACAAAACGCTGGCAACCGTTTTTGTGCCGGAAGGAAAACTGTCCTTTTTTATAAAAAGAATTACAGCATACATGGAGAAGGATACAGAAAAAGGCAGACCAAGAAATCAGCAACTGGTGGAAAGCATTTCTGCAATCCGAAGGGCCATTCTTAATACCTTGTGGACAGACGATAATGATTGCCTCCCTGAAGGAGATAACCCTATCTGGTGGGAAGTGTGGTTGCGGGTTGGTAGTGACCGAAAAGCGATTGTCGATTTTTTCAATGAGCACGCTGAACGAATCGGTCTGACTGTTGGTCAGGAACAAATCAGGTTTCCAGACAGGACTGTGGTAACGGCATTGGGCACTAAAGCACAGATGAGCAGGTCAATCAATCTGCTCAATTGCATTGCAGAACTTCGAAAGACCAAGGAAACGGCCGCCTTCTTCACTGCAATGGGGGCTGAAGAGCAATTTGAATGGGTGAAAGAGGCATTGACCAGAATTGATCCTCCTCAACAAGATAGCCCGGCAATCTGTATTTTAGATTCAGGAGTCAATAATGAACATCCGCTTTTGCGCCCGGCCCTGGATGTTTCTGACATGCACGCCTGTGACCCCGCCTGGGGCGAAGCTGATCATGACGATCATGGCACTGAGATGGCGGGGCTCGCCTTGTATGGCGATCTTACGGAGTTGCTCAGCCACTATGACCAGATTGCGCTTTCTCATCGTCTTGAATCAGTGAAGATACTCCCACCTCATGGCATAAATCCTCCTCACCTTTACGGTGACATCACCGCTGAAGCCATTGCTCGCTCTGAGGTGACCGCGCCTCATCGAAGCCGAATTGTGTGCATGGCAGTGAGCACTACTGACTTCAGGGACCGTGGCAGGCCATCTTCTTGGTCGGCCCGGCTGGATGCCTTAAGTTCAGGGGCTGATGACGAAAAGCAAAGGTTGATAATTGTCGCTGCCGGGAATACTGCCGAAGACATGCGTTATCATTACCCTAACAGCAACCAGACAGATGGAATTCATGATCCCGGTCAGGCTTGGAATGCCGTCACGGTCGGAGCTTTTACTGAGAAGGACTTAATTGACCCTGAAGAATATCCCGGCTGGAATCTGGTCGCTCCCCCCGGAGACCTGAGCCCTTCAAGCTGTACTTCCATGATCTGGCAAAGGCCGTGGCCCCTGAAACCGGATATTGTTATGGAGGGCGGTAACATGGCCATCGATCCTACTGCCGGTAACGCTGATTATGTCGATAGCCTTGACCTGCTGAGCACGGGACGGGAATACATCATCAAACCTCTGGTCACCATGAGGGAGACCAGTGCTGCAACCGCATTGGCATCCAGAATGGCAGCCATGCTGCAGGCTGCATATCCGGAGTATTGGCCGGAGACCATCCGTGCCCTCTTGGTCCATTCAGCAGAGTGGACGGAGGCAATGCAGGCCAGGTTACAGCCGTTAAAAACTAAGAACAAATATGAACAACTTCTCCGTTATTGCGGATTTGGGGTGCCGAACCTTCAAAGAGCCATGTGGAGTGCACGGAATTCGTTAACACTCATTGCTCAGGACTCCTTGCAACCATTTGATAAAAAACAATCCAGGTATGTGACACGAGATCTCAACTTGCATACAATTCCGTGGCCGAAGGAAGTATTGCAGGAGTTGGGCGAGACCCAGGTAGAGATGAGAATCACGCTTTCCTATTTCATCGAGCCGAATCCGGCAAGGCGCGGATGGACCCGCAGATACAGCTACGCCAGCCATGGCCTCCGTTTTGATGTGAAGAGGCCCCTGGAAACACTTGATTATTTCAGAGGCCGGATCAACAGGGCAGCCAGGGACGAAGAGATGGCAAGTCCATCCTCCTCAAGTAGAGAATCCGACAACTGGTTGCTGGGAACAAATCTTAGAAAACTTGGATCGGTACATTCAGACCGCTGGACCGGTACGGCCGCCGAATTGGCAGAGCGAGGTTATATCGCCGTATACCCTGTCATTGGCTGGTGGCGTGAGCGTCACCATTTAGAAAGATGGAGTAAGCGCGCTCGTTACTCATTAGTTGTTTCAATAAAAACCCCTGAAGAGGAAGTTGATCTCTATACTCCTGTGGTAAATATGATTAGACCCCAAATTGAGATAACATTTTAGCGTAACCTATTTTCAAGTTTAATTACTCCAAAATCATTTATGTTTTCTACCTGGATGTCAAACAGGTAATATTGATCGTGCATTTGATTGTTATTGAAACAAGCTATTTGGGATTACACCGCAAACTGGTCAATGGGTTTGGAAAGAGGAACGGGCAAGGCTGGGAATCAAGCATTACCAAAGGTTTCTTGAAGAAGGCAGCGGTCGCACTCTATCAGAATACTGGCGTGATACTGGTTGTTTACTTCACTTTATAAGAAAAAGTCCTGATGATGAGGACTATCTCAAGGGAATCATTTTGCAGTCCGCCGACAAACTGAAGGGCAACTACTATATCATCACACCGGAGACCTGGGGAAAATTGGGGAAAATTGGGGACGTAATTGACTATCTTGACCTACTCTTTCGTTCTTCTTGTAATTGCCTTAAGAGTGAGGATATCCTTCATTAGGCTAAAATGATTGTCCGGTGAATAAATTTCACAATTATTATGTTTTGCGTTTTGGGCAATTATTAAATCTGGTATACCAACACCATTCAATCCATTTTTGAGGCATTTGTATTGATACTCAATGATTTGGCCCCAATTAATGGACAAATTCAACCCGTTGATATTTAGCAATAAATTGGTCAATTTTCTTTGCTTTCGAACTTTTAGGAAGGTATCAGCTCTGCCAGAATTAGATCATTTGTTACAATGAGATTTTCATCAATTAAGAAATCAAGTTTTTCAGAATTATTTCCACTCCTGAAATACTCAACCCATACTGAAGTATCGACTAATACTGACATTGACGCCCTCTGATTGTGTTTAAATCAATGTCCAAATCGACTTTTCCTTTAAATTCTTTTAACTCCGCAATTTTTGATTTTCTGATTAATTCTTCCAAGGCTATGATGATGACTTTGGTTTTTGTCTTAATATGGGTGGCTTTCATAGCCTCATCTAATAAATCTATAGGTAAATCAAGCGTTGTTCTCATAATCGGCCCTCCTTATCTTTTATGCATAAAAATATTACATTGTGCATAAGGTATCAATTTTTATATGCCGACGCACGGGCTGACAGGTGCGCGGGCGTTTTCCCGCGCCTTGTCCAACCCGATGTTATATGGCCTTTAAAACCTGATAGCTTAAATAACAGGCATAACCGAAAAGATCGTATCCAAATACAGATAACACTGACGATGAAATATTTAGAATATGACCAAAAATATTTCGCTGATGATGATAACAATATTGAGTCAAATAAGTAATTCCATGACATACGACAACATTAAGAACACCTATCAAAAAACAGGTCATAATAGGAGCAAATTGGCCAACCAAAGATTTAGTGCTTGGGTTAACAACAAGGTGACCAATAAATGCCAGTAAGGCTACAGCTGCTCCACCATGAAGCAGCATACTCGCCCTAAGTGTATTTTGACCACTTGTGATTACTGATTTGAAAAGCTCAATATCTTGTTCCTTGAGCCAGTTATAATGTGAGAGATGATTAGCGTAGTGAGCACGTATGCACTCTAATTCAGCGTCTCTGTCAAGGTTTTCCCCAGCTTCATTTACTTGATTTGATAAGGCATCGAGATATCTAATAAGCCTTTCGGTCTCTATAGCAGAAGCACCTTGATCTTTTGCTGAGTTAATGTCTGCCTTTATTGTTTCTATTACTGCTTTTGGGTTCATTATCTATACTATATAATCGCCGCGGGGTAATACGCGGCGAATTTTTCGTCTCAATCCTGGGCCAATAGATGTCCTTTAATGGTATCACAGCTATTAAGAATTCCGAATTCTTCAGCATATTTCCCATCCGGTAGCGATAGCTCAAGATAATTCTCGCCTACAGTGTGTATTATTAAGCCATGTTTCTGATAGTAAAAATAGCCTGCAATCGGCAACAATAAAACCAGATATAGCCATGGTACGTGGATATCCAACAATATGATAAATAGAATAATTGAAACCCACAAAAGCCTTGAAGGGCGCAAGAGATGAGCCATTATATTGTGTTTCCGGCATAGAGGACAATAAATCGTTTGGACTCTTGATAAAATATTAAACCAAATAATTCGATACTCAAAATCATATAGACTTTTCTTTTTATATTTTTGCCTTTTTTCAAAAGGCCCACCGCACCACAAACATCTTTCTGGCCATATGATATCACGGCCGTGCTTGATACCGAAATGTATCCGCATTTAGTCTCCCCCAGTAATTATTTGTAGCTATCGGGATAGGGACGGTCATCGCT
>DFBQ01000181.1:29064-29254 GCA_002367355.1 Deltaproteobacteria bacterium UBA3076
GTGCATTACATCCATAAGACACTCTCTCCTATAACCCACTACCATTTATCCCCACCATTCGGATGGGGCCACCGTTCGGGCCTTCACCAGTGTGAGACCTCCCGGCTTTTCTATTCACCGGGCTCGTTTCACTGGCTACTATGCCCTCTGCTGACTTCCGTTGCATGCTAAGCGCACCTTGCGGCTTGCT
>DFBQ01000107.1 GCA_002367355.1 Deltaproteobacteria bacterium UBA3076
TCCCGCATTTCTTCCCATCCGACAGAGCTTTACGACCCGAAGGCCTTCCTCACTCACGCGGCGTTGCTGCGTCAGGGTTTCCCCCATTGCGCAAAATCCCTGACTGCTGCCTCCCGTAGGAGTCTGGACCGTGTTCCAGTTCCAGTGTGACTGGTCATCCTCTCAGACCAGCTACCCATCGTAGCCTTGGTAGGCCATTACCCTACCAACAAGCTAATGGGACACAGGCTCATCCTCAGGCAGTAGCATCCATGGAGAGGCCACCTTTGATCTTTCAGATCCCTCCGAAAGATTTTATCCGGTATTAGTCCGCCTTTCGGCGGATTATTCCAAACCCAAGGGTAGATTACCTACGCGTTACTCACCCGTGCGCCACTTTACTCCCAGAACCGAAGTTCCGGTTTCTCGTACGACTTGCATGTGTTAAGCACGCCGCCAGCGTTCGTTCTGAGCCAGGATCAAACCCTCCAGTTTTAAACTGAATGGTCTTGGTCACCCATTTGGCGACCAAGTTAAATGACTTAAAGCTCGCTTATCAGACACTATTCAGTTGTCAGAGATCAAGTTGGGATTTAAACAATAAGTTTTAAATTTAACCACGTATTTCTATGTTGTCAAGCGCTTTTTCTTAGCGCCAATCAATAGTCACCACAAAATTATTTATAGTGACGAGTGCAGCAATGTAGCAGTCTTTTTTTGTGTGTCAAGCATTTTTTTAGAGGTTCACAGATTCAGAGTTCAGAGGTTCAAGGATTCGCCGAAAATCTGAACAGTTGGTTCGTGAACTCTGAATGGATAAGGCATAAGAATACAACTACTTGAGGATATTGAGGCATGGCAGTTGGCCTGCGAGGTAGCTCGCGAGAGCAATCATCAATCAACAATCCAATGGCCCGATAGCTAACTTGCAAGGTCAACGAAAGAAGGGTAATCCTGAACCCCTGAACGGTTACCATTTTTTAGGATCTGTCACGAAGTAAATCAGTCCCCTTCTTGCTCTATCTTATACTTACATCCCTTCACAGGGCATTTGAGTATTCTCCCATCGCTCTGTGTAATTCTTTCCACCAGAATTGGGGATCCGCAAAGAGGACACTCTTTGGCCACCGGCCGGTCCCATGTAGCATATTTGCATTTGGGATAGCGGCTACAGCCAAAAAAGGTCTTACCTGAACGGGAACGCCTCTGAAACAACTCGCCATCACAACTCGGCTCAGGACAAGGGATACCAGTAGAAATGGATTTTGTGTTCCGGCATTCCGGGTATCCCGAACAGGCAAGAAACTCACCAAAACGTCCTTTTTTGATAACCATTGGTCGACCGCACCGGTCACATATTTTATCAGTCCGGATTTCTCTGTCCTGGATTTGAATTTGGCCTTTCTCATCCCTTTTAAAGTCTTTGGTATTCTTACATTCAGGGTATCCTGAGCAGGCAAGAAACTCTCCACTCCTACCGTATTTGATAACCATAGGCGCACCACACTTATCGCACTTGATATCAGTAGAAACGCCTTTTATTTTGATGGACTTCATTTCCTCCTGAGCCAAATTAAGACTTTTGCTGAATGGGCCGTAAAATTTTTCAAGTACCTTTATCCAGGAATTGGAACCATCCTCCACTCCATCAAGTTTTTTTTCCATGGCTGCAGTAAATTTTGAATCAAGGATTTCCGGAAAATGTGCAACAAGCAGATCTGTGACCACAAGGCCAAGTGCAGAGGGATAAAAGTAACGTTTTTCAAGACACACGTATTCTTTGCCCTGGATAGTAGAAAGTATGGTAGCGTATGTGCTGGGTCTTCCTATTCCCTTTTCCTCCAAAGTTTTTATAAGGCTTGCCTCGGAATACCTGGGTGGAGGCTGGGTAAAATGTTGCTTAGGTTCAATTCCCAGGAGTTTCAGGGGATCATCCTTTGCCAAAGCAGGAAGATCTGTCTTTGCCTTATCCGAATTGTTCCGTCCCTTTTCCCGGGACTCATCTTTTGTCTCTGAATACAGGATGGTAAAACCGGGAAAACGGACAACGGTTCCGACAACTCTGAGTAGATACAGGCCGGCCTCTATGTCCACACGGGTCTGGTCCAATATTGCCGGACTCATCTGGGAGGCAATAAAGCGTTTCCAAATAAGGTTATACAGAGCTAAAGCGGCCTTATCCAGATAGGGCGCAACATCCTCCGGAGTCCTGGCGACCGAGGTAGGCCTGATTGCCTCATGGGCATCCTGGGCCATCTTGCCCCGTTTATAAACCGGTGCCCTTTGTGGCACGAAGTCTTTGCCAAACCTCCCATTAATAAGGGTTGTGGCCTCCTTTACCGCCTCCTTGGCTACCCTCGTAGAGTCGGTCCTCATATAAGTTATGAGCCCAACCGGGCCTTCATCTCCCAAATCAACACCCTCGTAAAGTCTCTGGGCCAGCATCATGGTTTTTTTAGCAGAAAACCTAAGCTTATGGGCTGCTTCTTGCTGCATTGTGCTGGTGATAAACGGAGGTGAGGGGTATTTCTTTCTCTCTTTAGTCTCAATCTTTTTAACCCTGAAATCAGCCGCTTTGAGGTCTCTCACTATCTCCTGGGCCTTTTCCCCGTCAGGAATTGAGAGTTTTTTACCTTTAAGGGCAATTACCTTTGCCAAAAAGGGAGGAGGGTTGGGGCCTTCCAGTTGAGCAGTAACAGTCCAGTACTCTTCTGCCACAAAGGCCTGAATCTCCCTCTCTCTGTCACATATTATGCGAACTGCAACCGACTGGACACGTCCTGCTGAAAGGCCTCTTTTTACCTTACTCCAGAGCAGAGGGGATATTTTATATCCAACCAGCCTGTCCAGGATCCGCCTTGCCTGTTGGGACTCGTATTTGTTTCTGTCCAGTTTCCCTGGTGATTTGATAGCCTTTTTGATCGCCTGTTCAGTCAGTTCGTGGAACATCACACGATGGAACTGTCTGGCTTTTCCCCGCTTGGCCTGGAGTTCCTCTGCTATATGCCATGCTATGGCCTCTCCCTCCCGATCCGGGTCAGGGGCCAGATATATGTTATCCACTTTGGATGCCGCAGACTTAAGCTCTTTAATTATTTTGCTCTTGCCACGGATTATCTCATACTCAGGCGTAAAGTTATCTTCGACATCAACTCCCAAACGTTTCTTGGGGAGATCCTTCACATGGCCTACAGATGCCATGATATCGAAGTCCTTGCCCAGATAGCGTTTGATGGTCCGCACTTTGGTTGGGGATTCTACAATTACCAAACCTTTTTTCATGAAATCACTCTCACTTAGTAATTATACGTCTCGGAAATTCTACAACTCATTGAATTTACAGGGGGTTATTGAGGCACGGTTACCTCACTTAAGTTGATATATTTGGCCTGGAAAAGCCTGAATCAGGTCTTTTAGCTCCATTTGAAGTAAAAGTCCACTGACTTGGCCGACAGACTGCCCGCATAGATTAGCAATATTGTCTATATGTTGCGGATAGGGCTCAAGTTTGTCAAAGACATTTTGTTCCTCAGGAGAAAGATCAGGTCGCTCTTTGGAAACGCCTGACACAAGGTCTTTATTGTGCTCTTGTTTTTCTGCGCCAAGTTCCTCCATTATGTCCGTAAAATTCTCTACCAACCGTGCTCCCTGCTTTATAAGCCAGTGTGTACCACTGCTCCTGTAGGAATAAATACTTCCAGGAACCGCCATTACCTCCCTACCCTGCTCTAGGGCGCAGGAAGCAGTAATCAAAGACCCACTTTTCATATTTGCCTCGACTATTACGACTCCATAGGAAAGACCGCTGATGATCCTGTTACGAATTGGAAAATTTCTTGCCTCCGGAGATGAGCCAGGTGGTAATTCGGTAATCACTGCCCCATGATCTGCTATGCGACGTACAAGATCTGTATTTTGTCTGGGGTAAGCCACGTCTATACCGCACCCCTTTACAGCTATTGTGTTGCCACCTGATCTGAGGGCCGCCTCGTGAGAAGCGGTATCTATTCCAAGGGCCAGGCCGGAGACTACTGTATAGCCATGTTGCACAAGTTCAGATGAAAGCATTCGAGCTACATCCAGCCCATAAGAACTGGGATATCTTGAGCCGACAACAGCAACCGCTCTCTTTTTTAGAGAAGAGGGATCACCAATGCCATGAAGTAATGCCGGCGGATTTTGTATCTCATTCAAGAGCGATGGATAGTCTTTACTCAAAAAAGTCATGGTCCATGCGCCGACCCTTTCGAGGACACTGATGCTACGCTCAAGAGCTTTTTCATCAGGACCTTTTGCCAGGGCGCATAGAACCTGAGCAGGCAATCGCACTATCTCTGAAAAATCAGCAGGCCCGGCCTCCCATACCGCTTTAGCTGAGCCGAAGTGTTCTACAAGCCGTCTCAGGGTTATGTTTCCGACGCCGGGCACCAACTGTAGCCCGATCCATGCTTTAAGCTCCTCAAGTTTCATGGGAGTCCTCACCTTCCTATATACTCAAGTTTTCGAAAAATA
>DFBQ01000005.1 GCA_002367355.1 Deltaproteobacteria bacterium UBA3076
GAGAGAAACGAACGGGCGGTGAATAATCTATATTTGTAAGCGTTCACAGGGCACCGCATCTGCTTTGTTGTCGGGCACTTGAAGTACAGGGAGTACGTCTGCGTACCCTCCGCTCCGCATCTGCAGCACCCTGTAAACGCTTACAGTTCGATGGGTTGCGGTAAAACAGGCGTTGTAATCCCGTGAACAGTTACAATTTTAAGGGTAAGATGATAGAAGTTGAAAAGGCAAAGTGTGGAAGTAAAAAGAAGCACTCCTGCCCGTGAATGATTATAATAGGAGTTTTGTAAGTTGCTTTCAAGAAAGGTTTATACTGCAAAAACCCTGAAACATGATTTTGCTCAAAAAGCCCGAGATGCAACCCTTTATGACAATGTTGAATGTTGAATTCTAAATGCTGAATTGTGGAAAAGATTTAAAAGATATATACCTTAATTCAACATTCAACATTTAGCATTCAACATTTAATTGTGCGTCGCAGATTGGGTTTTTTCAGCGGAATCAGAAAGGAATTTGATAATCAATGCTAAGCACAATTCGGAAGAGTACAGGCTCCTGGCTTATTAAATTTATACTCGGTATTATTGTAATAGTATTCGTTTTCTGGGGTGTAGGGAGTTTCCGTTCCCAGAGGCTTAATGTCCTGACCAAGGTGAACGGTGAAGATATCCTTATGGAATCCTATCGCCTTGCTCATGCCAACATGCTGGATAACTACAAGCAGATGTTTGGCGGGCAGATCCCTGAAGGTTTTCTGGACCAGATAGATATCAAGCAGCAGGTCCTTAACGGCCTTATAAATGAGACACTGATCCGCCAGGCAGCCAGTGAAATGGGCATATTAGTCAGCGACATAGAGGTGCAGAATGTTATCCTCGAGATACCTGCATTCAAGCACAAAGGAATCTTTGACCAGAGACTCTATGAAAGGTCTCTAAGAGGAGCTCGATTGACACCTGCTGTCTTTGAGACACAGGTCAGGCAGCGGCTACTCACGGATAAGTTAAAAGTCCTTCTGGGCTCCGGACTTGCTGTGACTGAGGCAGAGGCACGGGACCACTATATGTTCGAAGGCGAGGAGATCAACCTCGCCTATATATCAATTGATGTCTCAAAATGCGAAACAGAAGTAAATGCTACAAAACAAGACTTGACCTTGTGGTACGAATCACATAGTGAAAACTACATGACAGAACCTCAGATAAAGCTACGTTACCTGGCCCTTAAGGAGTCTGATATTGACGATGCCAACGCGACGGATCTGGAGATAGAGGCCTACTACAAGGATCACAGGAATGAATATGAAGTCAAGGAACGCAGGCATGCAAGACACATATTGCTCAAAATATCCGAAGGCGCTGATGAAGATAGTGTAGAAGAAATCCAAAAAAGGGCGAAAAAGATTCGTGACCGAATCGAAAATGGCGAAGACTTCGCGAATCTCGCCAAGGAGAATTCTGAGGATGCCGGGAGTGCTGAGAATGGTGGAGAGTTGGGCTTTTTTAGCAAAGGCATGATGGTAAAATCCTTTGAAGAAGCTGCATTCTCGATGAAGGAAGGGGAAGTGAGCAAGCCGGTTCTAACCCGTTTCGGCTGGCACATAATAGAGCTTGAGGAGATAGAGCCGGGCAGAGTAAAACCCCTGACCGAGGTAAAGAATTCTATCGTCACCAGGCTCAAAGGGCAAAAAGCCAAAAATATGATATGGGATAAAGCCAATGAGGCCTATGACGAGATAATTCAACTTGGAAGCCTCAGCGCCTATGCGGAGCAACATGAAATTGAGCTTAAAACCACTGAGCTTTTCAGTCAGAAGAAACCACCTGCTGTGATAGGGGGCGATCCGGAATTACTGAAGACCTTGTTTGCTTTAAATTCAGGCGAACTGAGTTCCTTGCTCCAGATACATCAGGGTATCCTCATAGCCGAAGTACTTGAGAAGAAGGCATCTTATCTGCCCTCTCTGGAAGAGGTCAAAGAGCAGGTAAAAAGGGATTATGTCCGGAAAAAGGCAAAAGAGCTGTGCCGCTTGAAGGCCCAAAAACTACTTGAAGCGGCAAAGAAACAAGGTCTTGAGGCTGCGGCCAAAGACAAGGGACTGAAAATCCGGCAGACAGGCCTTTTCAAACGGACAGACAAGACCGCCAAAGGCGAGTTGCCTCCGGCCGTTGCCCAGGCTGGACTCTCATTATACGAAGGGAAAGTCTGCCCTGATGAGGTGGCTGAAAGCGGAAACAGTTTTTACGTCCTGGCCTTCAGGGAAAAGAAAGACGCAGATATTGCCGGTTTCCCAGCGCAAAAAGATGCCATCACCAAACGAATACTTGAGCAAAAGCAACAGACCCTTTTTGAGGACTGGTTGAAACACCTATGGGAAAGGGCATCCATCAAGCAGGTTGCAAAAATATAGATGATTCCGCTGAAAATACCCCATCTGCTGCGTTGCTTCGATTTCCTCGTCACTGCGGCGTACGCTAAGTACGCCTCATTCCTCTGAAATCTCGCGCCTTGCACCTGGAGCATTTTGAGCGGAATCATATTTCAGAATAACAAAATAATTGAAAATATTTAGTAAGCGTTTACGGAACGTTGAAATTAGAAATTAGAAATTTGGCTTTCATGCTTTTGTACTGTCAACTCGTAAACTCGTTTCATCTCTCCCTAATTTCTACTTTCCAATTTCAAGTTTCATTTCAAGTTTCAAGCCGTGAACGGCTACAATATTTATATGCCGTAGGATTGCATGGAAAAGGCCTTTTTCAGGGCCATCATGTGCACCTTACCGGCAAAGTGCAGAGGACTTTTGCCTGACACAGGATCAAAGGCCGATCCATCGGCCTTGCAGAGATACTGGATTTCTCTTCCAATGGTGCTTAGTGCTTCATCCACAGGCACTTCGATCATCCTGGGAATGACCTGCCACGTGGCACCGCACGAAGCCCCGCGTTTTACATGAAGCCCTGTGATACGACCGTTTTTTACCTCGACATCATACTCAGGCAGGCCGAACTGCTCTCCATAGGCACCAAGACTCTTC
>DFBQ01000004.1:0-5497 GCA_002367355.1 Deltaproteobacteria bacterium UBA3076
TGTATCTTATATGAAATATCCAGTGAAATCACCTCCAATGCTAATGCCTGGCCGTGGCCCTATATTTTGTCAAAAATAGCATCAAAATCCTTTACAATTCTCTAATCGCGTTGGTATGATGCAGGACAAATGCGCACTTGCTGACAGTTATTGCTCTTGTTCGGCGCATTTTTTGGAGGCTACAAAGTGAAAATAGTATATGATCCGGATATACCGGCCACGCTTTATTCTTCTATTAAAAAAGTTATAAAAGAGTCAATAGAAACTCCGTGCTCCTGCGGATGTGATGAGATATACGTTTCATTACAGGAGGAGAATAGCATAGATGTTAAATGCTACGATTGCGGTACCAGTTTTTTCGAGCTTGAGGTGGAAGTGAATGAAGAAACAATTGATCACTGACTTAATATGTTTGTTCGCAGCCAATCAGCAACTATTATATGTCTGATTACACTGCCAAAAGCCTGAAATATGATTCCGTTCAAAAAGCCTGAGATGCATCCCTTTATAGAAAATGCTGAATGGTGAATGGTGAATTGTGGAAGAAGATTTAAAAGACATATACCTTTACCTTAATTCAAGATTCAAGATTCAAAATTCAACATTTATTGTGCGCCATAGATGGGGTTTTTTCAGCAAAAGCATGTCTGTGTTGACCCTGTTTTTCTGTTGCTTCCTGTATGCCTGCTCCCAGGCTCCAGTCACAGGAAGGTCCCAGTTAATGCTGGTTAGTCCGGAGCAGGAAAGGTCCCTGGGGCTCAATGCCTATGAAAACATCCTTCAAAAAGAGAGGGTCAGCCAGGATCAGGTCTTGAATCAGATGCTGCAGACAGTGGGATGGAGGATTGCAAACGCGGCCCGAAGACCGGATTTCGGTTGGGAATTCACGCTCATAGAAAATGACAAGGTGGCCAATGCCTTTTGTCTTCCCGGAGGCAAGGTATTTGTGTATACAGGTATTCTGAAATATACAGAGGATGAAACCGGCCTGGCCACTGTGATCGGCCATGAGGTTGCACATGCCATGGCTCGACACGGGGCGGAAAGAATGAGCCTGACTCTTTTGGCCCAACTGGGGGAAACGGCTATGCAGACAGCCATCAGGACCCAGTCGTCCAATACGCTAAGGGCATTTGATTGCGCATACGGATTGGCGGCAAACATAGGCGTGATATTGCCATACAGCCGTACCCAGGAATATGAAGCAGACCATATAGGGCTTATTTTGATGGCAAAGGCGGGATATGATCCCATAGGTGCTTTAGGGTTTTGGGAACGCCTTTCCAAGGGAAAGTCCGCCTCCTCTCCCCCTTCATTTCTTTCTACTCACCCAACCGATTACGATCGTATTGCAAAAATTCGGGATTTGTTGCCGGAGGCCCTGGAGTATTACACTAATTGAGTTCACTTAAGGCACTATTCCGGCTTGTCCGGGTTAGGGCTTTAGTAATTCAAATCCTGTAGTTGGCTCGAAAGCACGAACTGCTGTTGTGTCAACTAATTCAAATAATATTACCTCCATTATATGCCATACCTTCACACCTTTGCGAACGCATCCTGTTGCTGAGGATGTTTTTCTTCCACAGGCTATATGCATATGTAATACAGGTTTACCTTTTTCATCGGGGAAAATAGTTCCTGTCCCGGCTATCTCGTGGACATTGTCAAGAATATGTTCCATGGGAATAATTGGTTCTCTGCGTCCATGTTCAGGGCCCACTATAAGTTTACTACCTTTGTCTGCGCCGCCAAGAATGATTAAAGCTGCTGCTTTAATAGATTTTTCACGGGCAAATTTTTCAATTTCCTCGTGAACAATATCTCCATCTTCAAGACGAATAATAAAAGTTCTTCCTTGCTTGGCCTGTGAGTATCTCATGGTTTTCCTGCCCCTTAGGAACTGTCCGCAAATAAGTTGGACAATATTGTGTTTGGATTTGTGTTGAATTTGGCCGATCCGATTGAGCAAAACCGCAGGCATAGCAGTGTTATGTTGAGGATTTTGTGATTGAGGATCGGCCAAAGTCGGCTCAAAGACGGTCGCAAGATGTTCAAGTTATTTGCGGACAGTTCCTTAACATTTATTATGCTTATCACAAAACAACCCATATTATGTCTGAACAAAAAGGCAGTTCAGACATAATATTGAATTCTAAATTTTGAATAATTGTCTTTGACCCAAATTGAGAAAACAAAATAGGGGGTTTTCGTTCAAGCACTATATAGTAAAATATATTTTTATTGCAATTGCGCCTTAAATCGCTGGAGTTTACTACTTTATGAATTCATATTTTAGGGAAAAGCAGCCTAAGAGCACTTTTTCCGTGGGTTATCTGGTGTCTGCATTCATAATATTGTTGCTCTTCTCTGTGGTGGCATTAATCAGCGCTGTGGGCATCTATCGGATATCCGTAGAGGGATCGAAGAATCTGCTTGAGAACCGGGCAGTGGACATAGCTGTAAGCCTGGGCTTTACCTTGGAAAGGATCGGTCTCAGGAACGAACTTTTCCCCGAACTTGTAGCTACTGACAGATGGGATGACCTTGCCTTTCTGGTCCTTTATGATCAGGATGGTACTGTGTTGCTCCATTCCAATCCTCTAATGGTGGGAAGAAGCCGGATTGATTCTGATGTAGAAAGAGTGATTTTGGAGAAACGGCCAAAGATCCATTTTTCTACCCTTGCAACTGGAGAAGAGGTATTTGTTCTGGATTTTCCTCTGCACCTTCACCTCTCTGAACAGAGCAATAGCGGCAGTGAGAATAATATTGATCTTGAACAGTCTCGCGCGATGGAGGAATTTGAGCCTATTGAAAACGCCAGGGCCTACTGCCTGAGAGTTTCTCTTCATCCATATCCGGCCCGGACAATTCTAAGGAAGGCCAATTTTCAACTTGTTTTAATAGGACTTTCCCTTACTACCTTATGGGTGCTGACGTTCTTTTTTCTCTGGGCATGGCGCAGAAATTATCGTCTGGAGGCCAGGCTGCGTAAACAGGAGCGAATGGCGGCCTTGGGTGAGATGGCCGCAGTCCTGGCACACGAGATACGAAATCCATTGAGCAGTATAAAGGGTTTTGCTCAGTTTTACTTGGAGAGTACAACAGATCCTGATGAAAGGGCGGATTTTTCCGTCATTGTGGAAGAATCCAGGAGGCTTGAGCGTTTGACTGCTGATCTCCTCACTTATGCAAGGCCTGCTAATCTCAATGAAGAAAAGTTTGATACTGAGAAGTTTTGTCAGGAGATTAAAAGGAGAATTGCTACTTTAAGAGGTGACGTGAAGTTTCACACGTCATGTGAAAAATTGGAACTGCGTCTTGACAGAGAAAAATTGATGCAAGTAGTTTTTAATCTGGTACAAAATGCCATTGACGCAGTGAGTGAAATCAAGGGAGGCGAGGTCTGGTTCAGCATGAAATCCAGTGGCCCTGTTTTGATGCTTACAGTAGAGGACAACGGCCCTGGGTTGTCTTTAGACGTGAAGAATCGTCTTTTTGAGCCTTTTGTTACTACCAAGGCAAAAGGTACCGGACTGGGGCTTGCTATAGTAGGTCGTTTATTAGAGGCTATGGGTGGTGAGATTAGTTTCAGCGACCGCGAAGGCAGCGGCATAATTGTTCAGATTACATTACCATACCATCAGATAATTGAGGGATTGGGGAATTGAGCAGAGATAAAGATACCAAAATAGTCTATGTGTGCCGGTCATGCGGCCAGACTTCGGCCAAGTGGCTTGGCCGTTGTCCCGGATGCGGAGCATGGCATACAATGGTGGACGAGCCTGTAAATACTCCTGTTAGAAAAGGCCGAAGTCTTTTCGCGGTGAGTCAATCTGCTCCTTTACCCCTGCTGGAAGTATCTGCAGACGTTGATGATGCCAGAATTTTCATTGGGATGAATGAAATGGACCGGGTGCTTGGCGGAGGGCTGGTGCCGGGCAGCCTGGTGCTGTTAGCCGGAGAGCCTGGCATAGGTAAGTCTACATTGCTGCTGCAGATACTTTGCCGTCTGGCCTCTAATCAAAATCAAAAGAAAGTCCTATATGTCAGTGGAGAAGAATCATTGGCTCAGATCAGGATGAGGTCTGAGCGGTTGGGAAAGATCCCAGAGAGTCTGTGGGTCGCGTGTGAGTCGGAAATTGATCGGATTATTAAGATGGTGGAGGAACAGGGTCCTTCTGTCCTGGCTGTTGATTCCATACAGACTCTGCTCTGCGGCGAGATATTGTCGGCTCCCGGGAGCGTGGCCCAAGTCCGGGAGGCCACTGCACGGCTCATGCAGCTTGCCAAGTCCAGGGGCGTGCCAACGATACTTGTGGGCCATGTGACAAAGGAAGGGGCCATAGCAGGCCCCAGGGTACTTGAACATCTGGTGGACACTGTATTGTATTTTGAAGGGGATCGGAGCCACACCTTCCGGCTTCTGAGGACTGTAAAAAACCGTTACGGTCCAACTCATGAGATAGGTGTCTTTGAGATGACTGAGGCCGGGCTGAAACAAGTTCCCAATCCCTCTGAGGTCTTCCTTGGTCAAAGGCCAAAGGCGGTTCCGGGATCTGTAGTCGTTCCGTGTATGGAAGGTACTCGCCCCATCCTGGTGGAGATCCAGGCCCTGCTGAGTCCTTCACACCTGTCAATGCCAAGGCGGACTTCAACCGGTATTGATAGTAATCGTCTGGCCTTGCTCATTGCGGTTGCAGAAAGACACCTGGGTGTGGCACTTTATGACCGGGACATCTTCATAAATGTGGCAGGCGGGCTTAAGATATCAGAGCCGGCAAGTGAACTTGCCGTAATAATGGCTATGGTTTCAAGTCTTAGGGATGTTCCCCTGGATATGGACACTGCTGTCTTTGGAGAAGTTGGCCTTACCGGAGAGGTGAGGGCGGTAGGAAGGGCGGAATTGAGACTCAACGAGGCTGCCCGTCTGGGGCTCAAGAGGTGCATTATTCCTCATGCTGGATCTGATCGTCTCAAGTTCTCAGATAGCCTGGAGATCCTTCCGGTGAGAAGAATAGATGAGGCAGTAGCGGCAATGTCTGAAGTCTCTTGACAGTCAGTTAACCCTGGCCTACATTCACGCATACTATTTGACATTGGCCTTGAAGCGGGTTGCCTTGGCAGAAATGCCGGGGTTCAGCCCTTTATTGATAATAGGAGATAGATTATGTCTGGTGACAAATTGATACATGTAACAGATGCAGAGTTTGAATCTCAGGTTTTAAAAGCTGACAAGCCCGTACTGGTTGATTTCTGGGCGAGCTGGTGCGGACCGTGCCTGGCCATTGCACCGGTCGTTGAGGAACTGGCCGGCGAATATGACGGAAAAGTAGTAGTAGCCAAGATGGACGTAGACAAGAGTCCTGCTACTCCGGGCAGGTATGGCATCAGGGCCATCCCCACCTTAATCCTTTTTAAGGACGGGCAAGTTGTAGAGCAGATTACCGGTGCAGTGGGGAAGGCTGCTATCGAATCCGCTATTAATAAGGCGTTG
>DFBQ01000004.1:5509-13158 GCA_002367355.1 Deltaproteobacteria bacterium UBA3076
TTGAATTCTAAATTTTGAATGTTGAATTAAGGTATATGTTTTTTAAATCTTATTCCACAATTCAGCATTCAGCATTCACCATTCAGCATTGTCTATAAAGGTCTGTGATGAATAGATCGCATTATAGAATAAGAAGCCGTAAAGGATTATCGGCAAGATGTCTTGTGCTTTTAAGCCTTTTAATTATTGGCATCTTTGCCGGATGTGCCGGCAAGGACAGCGGCATTGAGGCCGGTAAAGATGAAGGCGTTTTTTCATGGTTTCGTTCTGCAGCCGGGCCCCCGGAACCGGAGAGCGAGGTTGATCTGTCTGGCAAGGCCATGGACTACTTTGTACATGGGCGCTATATCCTGGCAGAGGAGATATTCCAAAAGGTCAGGGATCGCTATCCCTTCAGCCCGTATGCTACGCTTGCGGAATTGCGCCTTGCAGATTGCAAGTTTTACATGGGCGATTATGACGAAGCCATCTCCCTTTATGAGGAGTTTGAAAAGCTTCATCCCACCAACGAGGCAGTAACATATGTGATCTTTCAGGAGGGTTTCTGCTATTACAGATTAATGGAAGGCCCTGATCGTGATCAGACCTTCACCCACAAGCTCGTTGAGACCTATGAGCGGCTTCTTAACAGATATCCGGATAGTCCATACAGTTACGAGGTCCGTAAGCGAATTGCAAAGGCAAAGAACCGTCTGGCCCAACATGAGGTCGTGGTGGCCCGATGGTATATTCGTACCGGGCGGGCGACTCAGGCCAAAAACCGTCTGGAGACTGCCCTGGATCTTTATCCGGATACTTCGGCAGGAGTGAAGGCTGCGCGTCTTTTAAAAAAGGAAAGGATATTCCAGCAGACCTTTACTGCCGAGACAGACAGAGCAAAAGAATCAGAGGAATCCTGGTGGAGGCGTCTGATACCCTTTATCTGAACAGGTGGCAGGAAACGCGTCTGTTGTTTTCCAGACGCAAATCTTCAGGCTCTATCTTTCTACAAATATCCATGGCCTTGGGACAACGGTCCTGAAAGGCGCATCCTGAAGGAATAGAATCCAAGGCGGGGACATTCCCCGGAATGGAAGTGAGACGCTTAGCGTCTGCGGGAATACCGTATGGTACCGAATCCAGAAGACCTTGGGTGTATGGATGGAGGGGATTGTCGAAAAGATCATGCACGAGGGCCTCTTCAACTATTTTCCCTGCATACATTATGAGTACCCTGTGGGCTATCTGGGCCACTACTCCAAGGTTGTGGGTTATGAGCAGGAGACTGAGATTATGCTGTTCCCGGAGCCTGTTCAGGAGCTCAAGAATTTGGGCCTGTATAGTTACGTCCAGGGCAGTAGTGGGCTCATCTGCTACCAAAAGCTTTGGTTGACATGCAAGGGACATGGCTATCATAGCCCTTTGACGCAGTCCACCTGAGAGCTGATGAGGGTAGGTTGTGATTCTTTCTTCCGGTACCGGCATCCCCACCTGGTTTAAAAGCTCAATAATCCGTTCCCGAACCTGTTTTTTTGGAAGTTTGACATGGGTGGTTATGGCTTCTGAAATTTGGTCTCCAATTGTGAAGACCGGGTTGAGGGCAGTCATAGGCTCTTGAAAGATCATGGCCATTTCCTTTCCCCTGATGTTGCACAATTGACCAAGGGTAAGGTCCATGAGATCTGTGCCCTCAAATACTATTTCCCCCCTTCTTATGTTGAATGGAGGACTTGGAAGCAGGCCCGGCAGGGAAAGGGCTGTAACGCTTTTTCCACAACCGGATTCGCCCACAAGACAGACACTTTCCCCTTTTTTAATGGAAAGAGAAAGATCCCTTACAGGGAATACAGACCCCTTATTGGTCCGGATCTCAATTTCAAGTCCTTTTACAGAAAGGAGGATATTATTGCTCACGATTTTTGATCATAGGACTTTGTCCACCTTTTGTCCCTTAATCAGTTGAACATTGATTTCACGTCCTGCAGGCTTAATCTGTACTATTACTTCAAAAAGGTCTGATATGTGACTGCTGATTGGGGACGGGATGTCGTCAGGTTGCTCGATGTTGCTTTTTCTGTGAGTCATTACAGTAAACCATGCAGGGAAACCATGTTCCTTGGCCAGTGCTTTGAGTTTGCTCAATGATGCCTGCTCAGTTTTGTCGAATGGCAACCCGTCTAACAAGACTATCTGTGGAAAGAATATACCTTGTTCAGTGAGGTCGTTTAGTCGTTCTTCAAGCCGCTTTACGCTGAAGTCCTCAATATTAAAGGTCATAATAAAACGGTGGGGAAGGATCATCTCCCACATCACATTGGTATTATTTAACTCGTATTGATCTGATATGCGGTGGAGGATTTCCTCGTACCAGAGACATACCTTTTTTATCGGTTGCCCCAGACATATATGAAGTACGTTTTTTCCTCTGAGCAAGTTGTCCAGAGCCAGATGCATCAGGAAAGAAGTTTTGCCCTCTCCAGCCCCGGCAAGTATTGCGCCGAATTGTCCGTCTCCTATAAGGTGGTCGGCATTTTCCTTGATAAATTTCAGCGGATTTTTAAGAATTAGATTGTTTTCTGACATATTAAAGACCTTCTTCAAACAAGAGATATTTTTTAAATGTTAAATGTTAAATGCTGAATTAATGAAATAACTATTTAATATTATATTTTATTCCACAATTTAAAATTCAACATTCAAAATTCACAATTTTTTTCTAGGTTTAAACCGCCTTTTTCTTTTCCCCTGCGCCTTTTTTTATCAATTCGTCTGCCACGTTTTTGGGCACCTGACGATAGGTGGAAAATTCCATGGTGAACTGGGCCTTCCCCTGGGTGCCTGAGCGCAGGATTGTGGAGTAGCCGAACATCTCGGCAAGTGGGACCTCAGCCTCTATTACGCTTATATTTCCTTCATCCTGTGTACCCAGGATCATCCCTCTTCGCTGGTTAAGTGATCCCATTACAGTTCCTTGGAATTCAGTCGGGGTCTCCACTGCCACCTTCATTATAGGTTCCAGTATGACAGGCTTGGCCTTTCTGTAGCCTTCCAGAAAGGCCCTGCGTGATGCTGCCCGAAAAGCCATGTCAGAAGAGTCCACAGGGTGAGATTGACCGTCGTTGATGACAATTTTTACTCCTGTAATAGGAAAGCCCAATAACTGTCCTTTCTCCATACTTTTCTTGAAACCTTTTTCGCAGGAAGAGATAAACTCCGTGGGTATGGCACCACCGACTATCCTGTTTTCAAAGACGAATTCGTCTTTAACAGGCTCCATATAGCCAGCTACCCGTCCATACTGACCCGCACCACCTGTCTGCTTTTTATGGGTATAATTGAACTCGGCCTGCCGGGTAATAGTCTCTCTATATGCGACCTGGGGCATGCCCGTGGTAACATCTGCGCTGTATTCCCTGCGCATTCGCTCAACATATATCTCAAGATGAAGTTCTCCCATGCCGGAGATGATAGTGTCTCCGGTCTCATGGTTAACGTATGCCCTGAACGTCGGGTCCTCTTTGGTAAATCTGGAAAGGGCCTTGGACATTTCGACCTGGGCTTTGTTGTCCGCGGGGACAATTGCCAGTGAGATAACCGGCTCAGGTATGTGCATGGAGGTCATGCTATATCTGATTTTAGGAGAGGTGAAGGTATCACCGGACGCACAGTCCACGCCAAAGAGTGCCCCAATATAGCCGGCAGATATAGACCCTATTTCCTCCATCTGGTCTGCATGCATATATACAACCCTGCCGATCCTGACCTTTTGACCGGTTCTAGAATTTACTATGGTGTCTCCCTTGGAGAGGGTCCCCTGATATACCCTGATGTAAGTGAGCTGTCCGTAGCGTCCTTCTTCCAGCTTGAATGCAAGGGCTACGAGAGGTTTTGAAGAATCTGCCTCAAGTTTTACTTCAGCCTCATTATTTTCCATATCCAGGGCGAAGTTTTCAATATCCATCGGTTGCGGCAGATATTGAGTTACTGCATCAAGGAGAGGCTGAACCCCTTTATTCTTGTAAGCAGATCCAATGAATACAGGGGTGAGTCCGCGAACAAGAGTCCCGTTTCTTATCGCGTCAATTAAGACATCTGCTGTGACCTTTTCATCAAGTGCGGCCTCCATGAGTTCATCAGAGAACATTGAAGCAGCGTCAATAAGGCTTTCCCTGCTGGCTTCGGCCTCTGCGCGGAGCCCTTGAGGTATTTCTTCCAAACGTATCTGTTCGCCGCTTGGACCATCAAAGTACATGGCCTTCATGGAGACGAGGTCCACAACTCCCTGAAAATCCGATTCAAGGCCAATGGGTATCTGCATTGCAATTGCGTTGTGGTCAAGCTTTTCCCTGAGTTGCTCTATAACGCGGAACGGGTTGGCACCGCTGCGGTCGCACTTGTTTATAAAGGCAATGCACGGGACCTTGTATCTGGACATTTGCCTGTCAACTGTGACGGACTGAGACTGTACACCTCCAACAGAGCAAAGGACCAGTATGCCACCGTCTATGACCCTGAGGGCCCTCTCAACTTCGATGGTGAAGTCTACGTGCCCCGGGGTGTCAATAATGTTTATCTCATAGCCCTTCCACTCGCAGTAGGTGGCGGCAGAAGTGATGGTTATTCCACGTTCTTTTTCGAGCTCCATGAAATCCATGGTAGCTCCGACGCCGTCCTTGCCTTTCACGTCGTGGATGGCGTGAATTCGTTGGGTATAAAAAAGAATTCTTTCGGTAAGAGTGGTCTTGCCGGCATCAATGTGGGCACTAATGCCAATGTTTCTTACCTTTGCCGGATCTCTATTCATTGCCTATTTAGCCTCAGAAAAAATAAAATTTAATACTAATAATTTAGAAATTGCAAAATCCCTAAATCCATAAATCCCTCAACAAGATGAGCGGCGCGGTTTTTAACTTTTTACATTAAGCTTGTCAAGACAAAATAATTCTTATGCCTACACTGGAAAAATTTTTCCACCCCCAGTTCTTATAATGGACAATCCCGGGAAACAGCAGAAAAATTTCAAGCAGGATAGAATTCCGGATAGGTATCACCCATCCAATCCGGGGGCTTAATTACTAAAACAAATCGTTATCCAGAATCAGAGATGACATAGAAACCATGCCGACAAGTTCCCCTTGATCTTCAACCGGAATTCTCCGTATGCCGGCATGGTAAAGAAGGCGAGCCACATATCGGATATCCATGTCAGCCGGCACAGTAATGAGTGGTTGAGCATCAAAGACCATGCGTAAACGATCAGTTTCCCTTCCTGAGCAAGATTTGATAGACGGCGAACAAACTCATCTCTGTCACGGCCATCAATAAAAATTGGCCGTCGCTCAATTCCACGTGCCATAACATGGTGCAAAACACCAAGCGCATCCAATCAGGCTTGTCTCATCATACAGAATACATACCTTAAGTTGTATAAATTTGCAACGTCCCCTATCCCCGTCCCTGATAAAACCCTTCTCCATGTCGGAATGGATAGCCCCGGCAGCCCGCTGAGCAGCGGTGTCCTGCCGGATTGGCCAGGCGCGAACCTCATCTGTTCCCACAGTAAAGAGAGAAATGAGGCCAAGGAGCTGATAAGACTCTTTGATTAAACGGAAGGTGGCGGGTTCATCAAGGCCCATCTCTTCCCTGAAGAGTTCTGCTTCCTCAGGTGAGAGCTGGGCCAGTTCCATCTCAAGTCTTCCTTTAAGTTCTACAAGTAAGTTCTACAAGGACAATGGCATCGGAGATCTGTAGCTCTGTAGTACCAAGCTCTACATCATCCTGGGAGGCTCGCCGGACCGATCGAAGTTGCGAACCACATGTACCAAGGCATCCACAGGATGAAGAAGTTTAAGGAGTTCATTCATTGAAGACTCCATACCCTCTCCGGCAGAGACAGTCCCACCTATATCCACATACTGCACCTGGGCATAGGTGGTCTTTTTTGGATTATACATGGATGAGAGTCTATCCAAACGGCTGTCCGGCACCTTGACTACCGCCAGGTTTGGGTCCTTTTTGCCTTTTTGGTAGGCAGAGACCTCCGCAACGCTTCCTGTAAGGGCGTTAAATAAGTGGTCTTAACATCCGCCTTATTTTAAAAAGCAATCTAACAATTACGATCCCGATGGCATATCAGGAATGTCCAAAGAGAAGTATCTAAAATTTCTGGAAAACTTCTTTTCTCTGGCACACTTAGACGCCAAAAAAAGCACGCAGATGGCATTTATCAATGCCGACTGGCGCGATTTCCAAAACACACCTGCCAAAAATGAGACCCGGGTGAATTCGATTTTGATCAATGATTACCTTCGGATTCTAAATCAAAGCGGCTGGCAGGAAACCCATATTTTCATGGGCGTCCCTCTGGATGTCCATGTTTTTCACCTCCTAACCCGGACAAGCCGGAACCAAAAAGGTTTAAAGATAAAAAAATTGATCACGAAAGCACGAAAATACGAAGACACGAAAGCCTGAATATTGTTTTAAGGGGGTATCCACTTCTAAAAAGTTTAGGTTGGGTTAAGCCGATGCGCTTACAACAAATTTTGTTGGGTTCGCTAATTTTGTAGCTATTTCAAACCATTGAGGAACGATGGGCTAGGCGAACCCAACAATATAAGGGCATGGTACCCGCTTAACCCAACCTACTATATACTAATTCTGGTGGCCCCTCATTCATTCAAAAATGACAACGATATCGTATTACCATTAATGTTGATTTCAATGATCCTGAAAAACTACTGAACAGTCTGAAAGATTTTGTTGATGAAAGAAAGTGGAGGCCCTTTTTGCAGAAAAAAAATCAAGAGGAAAATGAGGCATCTGTGGGACAGGGCGATTGAGACCGTAGAAGCTATATGTACGCATAACGTAATAGCGGTGTGGTGCAATCAGCACCACACCGATTATGGAGGTAAAGTATGAACGAAATATCCACATTTTGTTTTATTATTGGCGATTTTGCTCTTTTTGGTTGTATAGCATTTCTGCTGCGTAAAAAAATAAAATGGGACATAGAAAGAGTAATAGTAGCTTGGTTAATGTGGACTATAATCGGGCATTTTGTAACTTTTATCGCTTTCTTTATATGTGTCATGATAACAGGATACCCATAGGCCACTTTCTAATTATCATTGCTCTATTTTTATGTGTCATGATAACAGGACAGCAGTAAAACAAAAAGGAGAAACAAAATGAACAAATTAAGAACACAACTTAAAGACCTTATCAAAGAGCTAAGAGGCTCAGAATACCCTGATCCTTGTATTAGTGATTTGATGAAGGCAAAACTGTGGCTGCCAGTAAATTGGAAAAAATTCTGGTAGTGGTTAAGTCTCATTTGGTTACATATTTATTATAGGATACCAAAAACACTTAAAAGATAACATAGCGCACATATAATATTTTCTAAAAGGCAATATATTGCTTATGCTTCTTTAATGATAAGAACTAATCTTTACATTCTTTTCTAACATAATGTCCTTAAAAGTAATTTTTTAGCAAAAACATCATAAAATGATTCCCAATTCAATAGTATAACAGGCAGGAATTAACCACTACCGAAAAAGGCAGCAAGTCGGCACTGGTTCAGTTTGATAGGTGTTGTTTTCCACTACAAATCAGGCTATTACGACATTTGAATTTGAGTAACCGTTCACGGCTTACAATAG
>DFBQ01000117.1 GCA_002367355.1 Deltaproteobacteria bacterium UBA3076
TCATCAGGTCCGGTCTCCATCCACTGGATAAACCCCCTGAGATCGCCGCCATATTCAGATTCATTGGCATATAGCAGCTCCAGGAGGTGACTCAATGCAACAAAATGGTTTGGGAAACACCGGATTAGATCCATTCTGCGAACAAGCATGGAGACAAGGTCATAAGGGGGCAAAAAACCCACGGAGCCGAATGCATCACCCAGGATCTTTGCCCAGAGGTTAGGGAAATCATTCTGAAGCCTTTGATAAAGACACTTTGTCCCTCGGCCTTCGCTTTTTAACCTTTGGTCCTCGATCCACTCCCAGGGGCTGAGCCCTGCAGCCTCTTCCTTCCAGGCAGCTTTTAGAATATTCCCGGCAATTACAGAAGCCAGTGCCTGGTCATCAACAGGCCTTTCTAAAAAGCGCAGGATCTCAAGGATCTCCTGCACCAGGGGGTCCTCCCTGATGTCAAGCTGCCTGTGGGAAAAAACCGGGATGCCTGCTGAGATAAGGCTGTGGCTGAAATCCTGTACGTCCTGATTGTCCCTGACAAGTACCAGTACATCCCTGGGACTGTGGCGAAAGAGGACGTCTCCCTTTAAGAGCTTGACCAGGCTGAGTTTTGATTCCTCTTTTATTTCCTCCGAGCGCCCTTCATGGCTGAGGATCTCCACCCTTACCATGCCTCCCTTGTGGCTGATTGCATGGGCAGGCGGAAGCTCCTGCGCGGCCCCTGAGAACACGTTGCCTATATATTCGGGGTCTAAGACCTCCGATACAGCAGGCTCCTCTTTCGTCCAGCGCTCAAGATTTCCCCTGCCAAATACCTGGGCCACAAACCCAAGCAGGACTTCCCTGCTCCTCCAGTTATATGGAAGAACAAGATCCACAAGGCCGGTGTCTCCAAGAGAGGCAAAGGACCCCGGGCCATTCTGGAAAACATCGAGATCACTCCCCCTCCATCTGTAAAGCAATTGTTTCCTGTCTCCTACGCAGAACAGGGAACCCCCTTGCGACATGGCATTATCAATCAAAGGGAAAAGGGTTTCCCACTGGAGGATACTGGTATCTTGAAACTCGTCCAGCAGAAAGTGATACAGCCGGTCTCCAAGACGAAAAATCACCTCCGGCAAGGCGAACTCGGTCAGGAGCCTCCTTGCAAGGCTGTTAATATCGCTAAAAAAAATACTCCTTGATCCGGACTTGAGATCTGAGAGCTGGTCTCTCCATGGAGCCAGCATCTTCAAATACGGCCCTGATACCTCAAGGGCCCTTGTCTCAGCATACGCTCCGGCAAGAGTCCTTAACGCCTTCCATTCAACAGAAAGGTTTTGAGGAACACTTGCTCCCTTAAGACACAGATCTTTTAGCTCTTCTCTCTCCCATGCCTTTGAGGAGAGTGCCTTGGGCAGGTCTCCAAGAGCTACCCCTGACAGGGCCTTGTGGCTGAAGGATTTGAGCTTCAGACCATGGGCCTCTGCCTTATCCAGGAAGCCCTGAGCCGAATTGGACAGCTCCATGGCCAACTCCAGGGAACCCTTGCGCCTTTTTTCTATCTCGAACCGGAGACCGTAGGTTGTTTCTTTCTCATTAAGCGACTCCAACACCCGGAGAAGCTCTGCCCTTGGCCACCAGGAACCGCGTGCCTGGAAAAGAAGATAATGAAGCACAAAGCCCTGCAGCAATCCCCACAACCCAGGATCTTGTGCTGAACAAAGCAAAATGCGGTCAAGGGCAGCAGCCCTGAGTGGTGCCTCGTGTGTCTCGATTTCGTCTTGCTGCGACAGCCCCAGTTCCTGAGGGGCCGCCTGTATCAGGCGGTATATAAAGCTGTCAATAGTCCTGACCTGCCACTCATCATAACCTGCGAGGATCTCGTCTACCTGTTTCAGCGCGAGTTCCTTCATCCTTGTCTGTGACAAATCCAGTAAGGGAGAAAGGACTTCTATCGCTTCCTTTTCCTCAAAGGCCGCCTGCTTCAGAAGCTCCAGTATGCGTTTCCGCATCTCCGCAGTGGCTTCATTGGTAAAGGTTATGGCAAGAAGATTCTTGAGACGGCTCCTGGGAATCTTTTCTGAAAGAAGAAACTGTACAAATCTGCAGGCGAGAAGAAAGGTCTTGCCGGAACCGGCAGAGGCCTCGACCCTCAAAGCGTGAGGAAAAGAAAGCTCTTGGTCTGAGGGAAGCATCCTCGTAAGATTTCAGCCGACACAGAGGTCATGAACTAACTTGAAAGTCTCCTCTGCCCTGGAAAAAACTGCCTTGACCTCAGCCCTTGAGGGAGGGCTGTCACATGACTCCTCGGCTTTCCGCAATTCCCAAATGGACTGGGTAATTCGTCTCGCCTCATCCGGCGTATAAGTGAGGTCGGAAATGGCTTTATATAAAGCCTTGTTGTCCATCTCCAGAAAATCCTTTTTTGTTCTGGGAAGGGCTGCGGCCATGGCCTTGATCAAGGCTATTGCCACATCTGAGCAACGGCCGATAGCAACCGCCGGATGATCCTCCAGTAATGCAGCCTCTGCCTCCTGAAGGTGTGTTTTGGCATATTTCAAAAAGGTATGTACACGGATCATAAAAACCACTAAAAAATTAAACCGCGAATGGACGCGAATAGACGCGAATCAGATATTATTTTTTTTCACCCAGAAACTTGTACAAAATTTCATTGTCCCGGACCCAGCCCAACTCCCGGCGAACCATATACTTCTGATACTCGGGATCATCTTTGAGCCTTTTGATCTGCTCCTCAAGGGCGGTATTTTTCTTGGCAAGCTCCAGGCTTGACAGATAAATCCGCTTACGTTCCTTCTTCATCCGGTGAAGCTTCCACAGCCCAAAAGGCCCCACCACATCCCAGAGAAAGACAAGGCCGAGAATGATACCTACGATCAGCCACAGATGGGATCCGGCAATCCCGTCATTTCTTAGATGAACTGAATTGTTGCGACTATACTTTCGCATACTATTCTCCTAAGAAAAAACTCAAGACTTTAATGAATTACAATTAGTTACTACGATAAACTGCAACTTCTCAATAAGTCTGGGTAAGATGTCTGGATTCCCGCCTTCGCGGGAATGACGGGCACTCACACCCAATCGTCATTCCCGCGAAGGCGGGAATCCAGTGGATAGTCGTAAAATGTAATTTACCCCAACTTATTGAAAAGATACGATAAACTACTGTTATAGCATTAGTCAAGTAAAGATGTGGTTCATCTTGCGAGGAAATCCCCGTTGGGCGCAACCCGGCCCGCGCAGCTTTACTGAGGTGTCTGCCCTTTAAGGACCTCAATGTAGGTCTGATATACCCCCTGCACAAACTGGGACGCTGCTACAAGGGCTGCGAGACTTGTAGCCCATTTGATTATATGTACACGAGTAGGATTGTATTTGAACATCTTTTTTGTGAGCCCGATGAAGAGATAGACAATGCCAAAACCATAGAGAAAACAGACAAGCAATTGCCGAAAAATTTCAGTCATAGAGCCAGCTTTCCCTGAAAAAAATAAAGTCAATAGAACCATGACGATCACATGGAGTATATCGTGTCTTGTCCACTGGCTCTTTTGAGTTATGCTTTTTTCAGACATTCTCTATTAATGCTCCCCCAAACCTTGCTTCGGTCTATTTGGATTACGTAACCGTTCACGGGGTTACAACGCCCGTGTTTTACCACAACCTACCGAACTGTAAGCGTTTACAGGGTGCTGCAGATGTGAGGCGGAGGGTGCGCAGACGTACTTCCTGTACTTCAAGTGCCCGACAACAAAGCAGATGCGGTGCCCTGTGAACGCTTACTGGATTACCATGTAGGTCCATGACAAACAAGTATTTTGTCACTCATCTGATAACGGATTCGCATACGAACGTTTTACCAGTCATAGAGCACCTCCCAGTGGTCATTAAAAGATGGATCTACCTGGCTGTATCGACAAGACATGGTTTTTCCCCTGCCTGGTCCGGGACTGCTGTCTTCACACCAGCATCGCAGTTGAATAGCGGGTATGAGATTGACTCCCTGAGGTGAAGAGCCGGACAAGACCGGTTTTTCTATCCACGTCTCTTTTTCTTCAATGATTTTCCAAATCGTTCCAAACTGTTTACTTCGTATCCGCTCTCCTACATGGGGAAGTTCCTGCTTTTCCCGAAGGTCTTTGAACCTGTAAGCAGAACGTTCTCCATAGTCCAGAACCCTTTCTCCAAACACCTTGATCCCGATAGCGCCAAGCGGTGCCGTCAAAAGAATTGAGAGCACGGCAACAGCCAGAATTACCTCCCCGGACGCCACACCAGCGGCCAGAGGCACGGCGCCTATGGCGGCCTGAACTGTCGCTTTGGGGATGTAGGCAACAACGCAAAAAACCCTTTCCTTCCAATCGAACGGTGTGCCCAGAAGTGACAAGTACGTTCCAACGCTTCGGAAAATGAGGCCTACCAAGATAACCAGGGTGCCTGCCACCCCGGCCTTCCACGCCACATGAACATTGACCTGAGCGCCCACAAGAACAAAGAGGAGCAGTTCGGCGAAAACCCAAAGCTTTTTGAGTTTCTGGGAGATGATGTGTGCGATTGCTTCGGATTTTTCCAGAATGATGAAACCAATGGCCATGACGCCCAAAAGGCTGGCAATGGGTACCCATCTCTCACACTCTTTTTCAAGCCAGGTGAGCATGATAGCCACGCCCAAAACAATCAAGGTCCTTTTTGGAGGACGCCAGTCGTATCTGATAAAAAGACGATAGAGAAAATATCCAGGGATAACTCCCACAAGTATACCAAGAGCGATAGAGACTGGAATCTCACCCAGTTTAGCCCAAATGTTGATATCCCCTCCTCCGTACATTCCCAGGAAGATGGTAAAAAGAACAATCACAAAGACATCATCTACTGAAGAAGCTGCAAGCACCAGCGTGGGGATGCCCTTTTTGTTGCCCCTGCCACGGTCCATAAAATCTATCATTAGAGGGACAACCACGGCGGGAGATACTGCGCCCAGAATCGCGCCCAGAATCGCGGCGTCCAGATAACTGATGTGAAGCCACCTGGGAGCGACAAGCATGATCCCGACAATTTCAAAAACGGCAGGAACGCAGCTCATAATGAGCGCTGCCCGGCCGACACGATGAAGCGTGTCACGACGGAGTTCAAATCCTGCGCGAAGGAGGATGACAATAAGGGCAATTTTTCGAAAGTCGCCTGAAACCTGCATCATTTCCGGTGCTATCAGGTTCAGCACGTACGGCCCGCAAAGGACACCAACTATGAGCATACCAACCAGGCCGGGAAGCTTAATCCGCTGAAAGGCGTAATCCGCCAACAACCCCATAACAATGATAAAAGACAGGCTCGCTGCCATTCGATTTTCCTAATCTCCTTGATATATGCGAGGTGCAGGTAACTATTCAGGTTGAAGACTGAAGGCTGAAGGCTGAAGTATTTCAACCATCTCGCA
>DFBQ01000186.1 GCA_002367355.1 Deltaproteobacteria bacterium UBA3076
ATGGTGGAAGCAAGATGGCTCAAAAAAATATAAGGGATGCAAAAAGCTTCTCATTCTGGCGGATGCGGGAGGAAGTAATGGATATCGCCCAAGAGCATGGAAGTATGAGTTACAGAGAAAACTATGTGATCCATTCGGGCTCTGCGTAACAGTTTGTCACTATCCGCCAGGCGCATCAAAATGGAACCCGATTGAACATCGATTATTCAGTGCCATCAGCAATAACTGGAAAGGGGTGCCCCTGAATAGCTACGAAACAATACTCAAATATTTGAGAAAGACGAAAACAACCCCTAAGAAAGGCCCTGGATTAAAAGTAAAAGCAACCTTGGTTCGGAAGAGATATAAAAATGGCCAAAAAGTTTCTGATAAGGAAATGTCTCAACTTCAATTGGAAAATCATGATACTTTGCCTAATTGGAATTACACGATTTCGCCAACAAAAATGTGAAGTTATTTATTGTTGACCCCTAAGCAGGTACAGAGAACAAATTCAGTGCATTTATATCGATCCACCATACAACACTGGTGATTCAGAGATTCTTTACAAGAACGAATACATGTCAGCTTCTTGGCTCACGCTCATGCAGAATCGACTTGCGGTGGCTACGCGATTGTTTGCCGACGACCCGACGTTGTTTATTGCCATTGACGACTTTGAGATGGTTGACCTATGTGAGCTTATTGATACCCACTTTTCTTCTTTGCGTCGGGAAATGATTATTGTGAATCATCACCCGCAAGGTGGAAAAGCCACAACTCTTGCCAATACTCACGAGTACATGCTTGCATGCGTATCACGTTCATCAGACCGCACATTATCGGGAAGGAAGAGCCAAGATGGCATCGAGCATCGCCCATTCAAGAGAAGTGGGACCGCTGAAAGCAATTTTCGGTATGGCAGACCTAACAGTTTTTACGCCATTCTTGTTAATCCAAAGAATAAAGAAGTTGTTGGCCTTGAGCGTCCCCCAGAACGCGAAGGTGGGTATCCAACTGGTAAAACCGAAGATGGCTTGTTAAGGGTCTATCCATTGGGCCGCGATGGTTCAGAACGGGTATGGCGTAGGTCCTATGAATCATGCCTATCACTGGTTTCGGAAAAAAAATTCTATTGCAGTGACAACATGACTATCTATCAGCTTATTGAAGCTGATGACAGAACACCTGCCCTGTTTAGCAACTGGGTTGATCCCAGATATAACGCTGGAACACATGGGGCCAATTTGCTTCGAGACATGTTTGGAGAACAGACTCCCTTTTCATACCCAAAGTCTATACATACGGTTGAAGATGCTATTTTTTCCTCTGATACTGAAAGTGAATCAGTTTGCCTCGATTTTTTTGCTGGCTCCGGAACCACAGGCCACGCCATTATCAATTTAAACCGTGAAGGAAACGGGAAGCGGAAATATGTGCTCGTTGAAATGGGAGAGCATTTTGATTCTGCTCTAAAGCCCAGAATTCAAAAGGCAATCTACTCAACCGATTGGAAAGAAGGGACTCCCGTCTCCCGCGAGGGTGTGAGCCACATGTTCAAATACATCCGGCTGGAATCCTACGAGGACGCACTGGCAAATATCGAACTTCAACGCAGCAAACCCCAGCAATTTCTGATCGACAAAGCCGAGGATTTCCGGGAATCCTACATGCTGAAATACATGCTCGACGTCGAATCCAGGGGCAGCCAGACACTGCTCAACATCGACAACTTCGACGACCCATGGAACTACAAGCTGCTCGTGGGCGCGGGTTCGGTCGGCGAAACAAGGCCCGTGAACGTCGATCTCGTCGAGACCTTCAATTGGCTCTTGGGCCTGAAGGTAAAGCACATCGACAGGATCAGCGGTTTCCAGGTGATCGAGGGCGAGAACCCAAAGGGTGAAAAGGTCCTCGTTATCTGGCGCAAGGTTCGCGACATGGGCGAGACTGATATCGAGAAGATCGCCGCAGCCCGAGAGCACGCCAACCACGACCTGGAGGCATTCTTCACAAAGCAGCAATACAACACGCTTGATTCCGAGTTCGACGTGATCTACGTCAACGGTGACAACAACCTTATGAACGTGCCGCTCGATCCGGACAAGGAAGGTGTGGAACCGCGCTACAAGGTGCGGCTTATAGAAGAGGAGTTCAAGCGGCTCATGTTCGACGTAAAAGACGTCTAAGGAGAAAATTATGGACAAACTTAAATCAATATGTCTCAGGGGCTACAAGTCATTTCGTGATGCAGAAGTAAAATTCGGCGATATTACGGTTTTGCTTGGAGCCAATGGAGCAGGCAAGAGCAACTTGGTGTCGTTCTTCAGAATGCTAAACTTCCTGAGCACGGGGGCTCTGCAAGAATACATTGGCCGAAGCGGAGGGTCCGATTCCCTTTTGCATTACGGCCGCCGGATGACAACTCAAATGCAAGCAGAAATCGAATTTAAAGGAGATAGCTCTACCACGCGTTACATCATCAGGCTTGCAGATGCGGCCCCTGATACGTTGATATTTACGGACGAGCGTGTCGTTTTTCAGCGAGAAAACTATCCTCAGCCACAGGATATTCTGCTCGGCGCAGGCCATAAGGAGAGCCAGCTAAAGGAAAAGGATCAAGCGGGGGACCAGACCTGCAAAGTACTGCTGGGTATGCTGTCGCGTTGCCGCAGTTATCAGTTTCACGACACTTCATCTGCCGCCAGTATTCGCAAAAGCGGCTATATAGAAAATGCCGGCTATCTGCGCAGCGATGCAGGGAATTTGGCGGCATACCTTTGCGCTCTGCAAAAAACTCATCCAGATTGCTACGAACGGATTGTGGACACGATTCGCTTGGTATTTCCTTCCTTCGGTGATTTCGTTTTAGAACCGTCACCAACCAACGAGAATTATATTCTTCTCAATTGGCAGGAAAAAAGACACCCGGATTACTTATTCGGCCCACATCAACTATCGGATGGAACCCTGCGCTTCATAGCGATGACGACGTTGTTGCTCCAACCAACCGAGAAAATGCCCACCGTGATCATGTTAGATGAACCGGAGCTTGGGCTTCATCCTTACGCAATCAGCGTTTTTGCAGGCATGGTCAAGTCCGTGGCTACCAAAACACAGGTCATCCTGGCGACACAATCGACGCGTCTCGTGGACGAATTCGAACCGGAACAGATCGCTGTGCTTGAACTTGAAGAGGAGTTGGGGACACAGTGCAAGCGGCTGGATTCGAAAAAACTCTCTGAATGGCTGGAAGACTACTCCTTGAGCGAGCTGTGGGAAAAGAACATCTTCGGGGGGCGACCATGATGGTTCGATTACTTGCATTTGTGGAAGGGCCGACTGAGGAGAAGTTCATAAGGGAAATTGTAGCTCCCGAACTTCACTCTCGCAAGATTTTCATCACGGCTACGACGTCAGGCAGGAAGCGTTATCAAGGCGGGGTTCAACGTTGGAGTCCTGTCCAAAGGGAGTTACTTCGATATCTCAAAGAAGACACCGGGCGATTTGTAACGACAATGTTTGACTATTACGGAATGCCAACCGACTGGCCTGGCAGAGATGCAGCTCGTCGTCAGGCGTACTATCGAAAAGCCGCGACAGTTGAGAAGGCGATGCTGGAGGATATTTCGAAAGCCATGGGAAACGCATTCAACCGGCAACGCTTCATCCCCTATGTCCAAATGCATGAATTTGAAGCCCTGTTGTTCAGCGCTCCCGGCATTCTTGGAGGAGTCATCCCTGAACAAGGCATAACAGACGATCTGAAAAGTATAGCGGATAGCTTCCAGACTCCAGAAGAGATCGACGATGACCCGAATACAGCGCCATCAAAGCGAATTTTTCGGCTTTCCCAACGGTATCAGAAAGTCCTGCACGGCAACATCGCGGCTCAGCGTATCGGGTTGGCCCTCATGCGGCAAAAATGTCCGCACTTTAATGATTGGCAGACGAGACTCGAATCGCTTGGGCAAGGGAATCAAACGTGATGGCAAAACGCATAAACCGTGGCTGCCTATCAAATGCGGCTGCCAAGAAAATCAAGTTCGACCACCGGTTGGTACTGACCAACTGGATGCTTGAGCTGTTCAGTGTGGCTACCCTTGAGGACTTGGGCAAGCACATGCGCGATCCCGATTTCGAGGGCTTCAACGAGGACGGCATTTCGCGTTTCCACCAATGCCTGAAGCTGCTCTTCGACCGGCCCGAACTGCCGAACGACATCCTTCTGGCCTACGACGGAAATATCGTCCGGCATTGGAAAAGAATCACGGAGAAAAGAAACGCTGATGGGCAGAATTTGTATCCCAAGTATTTCCAGTATCTCTGTTTGCTCTTTACGGAAATTTACCTGGACCGCTACTTCCGTGATCCCGAGAAGCTTCTGGTCGATCTCAACGCTTACGCGGAGCGTTTCAACGCTGGCGAGACACCCCAGCAACAGCAGTCGCCAGGCCAGCTGTTCGCAACAGGCCTGTCAAAGGACGCTCAGATAAAGATCTATACGCCGGAGGACCTGCGGAAGTTGGCTTTCTGGAGCGCAACCGGTTCCGGTAAGACGCTTCTTATGCATATAAACATTTTGCAATACCAACATTATCTTAAATTTCATGGCCTAGAAAACGATCTGAACCGCATCATTCTGCTAACACCTAATCCTGGATTAAGCCTCCAGCATCGTGATGAGTTCTGGCGTTCTGGCATGGATGCAGACCTTTTCAACAAGGATGCAGGTGGCCTTTTCATGGGCAGAAACATTGAAATTATTGATATGTATAAACTGCGCGAAACCACTGGTGAAAAAACAGTTGCAGTCGATGCATTCGAGGGAAATAACCTTGTTCTTGTTGACGAAGGTCATAGAGGTTCGAGTGGTGCGGAAATCGGTCACTGGATGCAAATGCGCAACCGGCTATGCGAAAAGGGCTTTTCCTTCGAGTACTCCGCCACCTTCGGCCAGGCCGTGAAGGCAAGCGGCAACAAG
>DFBQ01000185.1 GCA_002367355.1 Deltaproteobacteria bacterium UBA3076
AAAGTGATAAATGAAGGATGCCCAGGATTTTTTAAAAAACTCTTCGTGGCAAATAGGTTATTCAACTTTTTGTGCCTTCATCCGTACCATTGGCGCAGGTACCTTTTTTTCTTTTTCAAGAAAGGCAATTCTGAGCAATTGATTTTTTTTGAAAAGCAATTTCTCAAGAGCGATTCTGCCCGAAATTTCCTAAAAATTCTTTCCTGACATATCACCGGCATATCACCACAAAAAAAGCACTCACAGCAAAATGCCATAAGTGCTTGATTCCATTGGTAGGCCGCCGGGGGATCGAACCCCGAACCTACTGATTAAGAGTCAGTTGCTCTCCCAGTTGAGCTAACGGCCCATATGTCGGCCATTCTTTAACACAATTCAGAATGATGTCAAGGTGTTTTGCAAAGCCTCAAAACCGTATTGCCGGTAACACTTTTTTAAAATATTGACTACCTAAATAATATCCTTTATATTTACTTCCAATTCATTTTTTCTAAGGGGGGGTATTACTAATGGAATCTTTTGTCAAGAAAATCGTTCTTTATTTTTTTCTGGTTGTCACCTTAGGCTGGCTGGCTCCGAGTATTAGCTTGGCCCATTTCGGGGTATTGTTACCATCTGATGACATCGTCGAAGGTAATGAATCCCGCCAAATTACCCTTTCGTGTCAATTTATGCACCCTTTTGAGCAGGGATTCATGGAACTCGAAAAGCCCATGAGTTTTGCAATGTTCGTAAAAGGCGAAAATAAGGACCTTTTAAACAGCTTGAAAAAACAACCTGTGGACGGATGCACAACATGGGTCGGAACCGCGGATCTGGAGCGTCCCGGAGACCACATCTTCTATTTTGTCCCCCAGCCTTATTGGGAACCTGCGGAAGACTGCTATATCCAACACTTTACCAAGGTAGTCGTAAATGCATTCGGACTGGAAGAAGGTTGGGATCAGCCGGTTGGTCTGAAGACTGAGATCATACCTCTAACTCGACCCTATGGCCTGTGGACAGGCAATGTCTTTGTCGGGCAGGTCCTCTTGGATGGAAAACCGGCGCCGAACAGTGAGATTGAGATAGAGTTTTATAACAAAGACAAAAAGGTTGAGGCCCCCGCAGGCCCCTATATCACCCAGGTAGTACACACAGATTCCCAGGGCATCTTTTCCTATGTCATGCCGAGAGAGGGATGGTGGGGATTTGCTGCACTCAATGAAGCAAGCGAAAAAATGAAACGCGAGGGCAGAGAGGTCGCTGTTGAGTTGGGCGCTGTTTTGTGGGTATATGTGGCGGATATGAGGTAAAAGATGCACATTTCAGAAGGGGTCTTAACAGCCCCTGTGTTACTGGCCGGGGGGGGCGGAACAATACTGGGCCTGGCTATCGGGTTACGCCGTATGGATGTCAGGGAAATACCCAAGGTGGCCCTGCTTACTGCGGCATTCTTTGTGGCATCTCTTATACATGTTCCCATAGGCGTCTCCAGCGCCCACTTGATACTTAACGGAATCCTGGGAATTTTGTTGGGGTGGACCGCCTTTCCTGTAATCTTCATCGGCCTGTTTTTCCAGGCCGTGCTATTTCAGTTTGGCGGCCTTACTACTCTTGGTGTCAACACACTGAACATGGCTGTTCCTGCCGTAATAATGGGTGCCCTCGCAAGGCCTGCCTTACGAAGTAATTCAGGTCTATTCGCAATGGTGATGACAGCCATTGCCGGAGCAGGCGCTATTATTATGAGTGCGGTTATGGTGGCAGGCTCTCTGGCATTATCAGGAGAGTCGTTTGTTGCCGTAAGCAAGCTCATTTTTGTGGCCCACATACCGATTGCCATTGCTGAAGGCGTACTTTCTGTTTTGATAATCTCCTTTCTCTTAAAGACAAAGCCTGAAGTAATAGAAGTAATAAAGGGTAATATGCATTCCAGAGCCGCCAAATTGGGGCTTGTTTCCATAATCATTATCCCGATTCTGATTGGGATTTGCAGCCAGGCCCATGCCCACAGGGTCAATCTGTTTGCCTGGTATGACGGCAAGATGATTCTGGCTGAGGGCTATTTTTCAGGCGGTAACAAGGCTATGGACTCTGCCATCCTGGTTTTTGATTCCGGGGGCAAAGAGGTCTTTCATGGAATGACTGATAAAAAGGGGGAATTCTCCTTTAAGCCGCCCGGGAACGGAGAGTACCGCCTTGTCCTTGAAGCAGGGATGGGGCACCGGGCTGAGGCACTTGTATCTGTACAGGGCATGGAATCAGGGACTGCCGCCCCGGAAGCCGGACAGGCAGGCCCGCAGACTGCCGAAAGTCCTGAACTCAAAGGAGACGGGCAGGCGGCTGAAGATGCATATAAAGAGACTGTAGCCCTTACCAGTTCAGAATTTGAACAGATTCTTGATAGCAAGCTCAATCCCATAAAGGAGCAACTCTTAAGATTGGCCGAACAGGGTGATAGAGTTGGTTTTAGAGACGTGGTTGCAGGGCTTGGGTATATTGCCGGACTGATGGGTTTAGCAATGTATCTGACTCAGAAAAAGCAAAAAAAGTGACCTGCGAACGTTTTGCCTCGGGAAAATCCATACTCCATTCTGCAGATCCCAGAGTAAAGATCCTGCTCGCCATAGGCTATGCAGTTGTAACGGTAGGTCTTGGAAGCCTGGAAGGACAGGTCCTTGCTCTTTCAGGTAGTTTGCTCCTGGTAATAGCCGCTCGTCTTTCTTTGAAGGAAGTGTTTCATCGCCTGTTTGTGGTCAATCTTTTTATCCTGATGTTATGGTTCATACTCCCGTGGACAACACCAGGGACCGGCGTTACCCGCTTGGGCCCCATTGTGATTACAGCAGAGGGCCTGGACCTCGCCCTGTCAATAAGTCTTAAATGCAACGCGATAATACTGGCAAACCTGGCCCTGCTTTCAACATCGACCATATTTTCACTGGCCCATGCCCTGGCACATTTCCGGGTCCCAACTAAGATGGTGCAACTCATCTTTTTTTCCTGGAGGTATTTCCACGTTATTGATTCTGAATTTCATCGCATGAAACAGGCCATCAAGGTCCGGGGATTTGAACCAGGGTCCAACCTGCATACCTATCGAACTTATGCCTATCTCATCGGGACCTTGTTCATCAAAAGCCTTGAAAGGGGCGAGAGGGTGTACAAAGCAATGTTGTGCCGCGGTTTTGACGGTACCTTCTGGCTGCTTTCGCATTTTCGTCTCCACCGCATGGACATTTGCCTGGCCGGCTTCATATCTGCGTATCTTTTTCTTATTATTGGGGTTGAGTGGATAAATCCATGTCGCTGATAGATCTTGAAGGAATATCCTTTCAATACCCAAATGGGAATCGGGTGTTGGAAGGGCTCAGTTTACACCTGGAAGAGGGTGACAAAATCGGCCTCTTAGGAGAAAACGGTACAGGCAAAACGACTTTATTCCACATAATACTGGGCCTTCTCAAGCCTACTAAAGGGGAAATAACTATATTCGGGGAAAAGCGTGAAACAGAACAGGACTTCAAAAAAATCCGTGGCGCGATCGGCCTGCTCTTCCAGGATTCTGATGACCAGCTTTTCTGTCCGAGTGTGATAGAAGACGTGGCCTTTGGGCCATTAAATATGGGAATGAACCATCATGAGGCAACAGAGAGGGCAGAGCAGACACTTGAGGAACTGGGGATATCGCGTTTCAGAGACCGGGTTCCATATCAACTCTCAGGAGGGGAAAAACGGCTTGTCTCAATGGCAACCATATTGTCCATGAGGCCGGAGATCCTTTTGCTGGATGAGCCCACAACCGGTCTTGACGAAAAGACTAAGGAACGCCTTATCTCAGTGCTACAGAACTATCCGGCAAAAGCATGGATCATAATTTCACATGTTCAATCCACAATAGAAGCAATGTCCGATAAGTATTACAAGTTGAATGGGGGAAGGGTGGATGTGGATTTGGTTTGATAGAAATTGTTGCTCTATGATTTTATCTTGGTGCCTTCGCCATTTCACATATTTTTTATCTTGTCCCCATCCAGACCAACATCTGCCACTGCATCCGTAGGACAAAACCTAAAATCACCAAGGAAATAGTGATAAAAAACCCAAACATCCACTGAAGGGTATTAAAACGCTCATTCATTTCGGCACGGAGGTCATCAAATCGTCCGTTCATTTCGTTATCAGTATCCGGCGTGCTCTGTTTCAAGCCGTCTATCATCCCTTATCCAGTTTCATCGGAGGAGGGGAAGAAACGAATTATGAAGCCAACCCTTTTTGGATTTCATTTTGCATGGATTTTACGACCGCAACTGGATCCTTTGCTTTTCTGATAGGACGACCAACAACCACATAATCAGCACCATTTATTATGGCATCTTGAGCTGTTATGATTCGTTTTTGATCATCTTCGGGGATTTCAACATTTTTGCCTGGCCTGATACCGGGAGTAACTATGAGAAAACTGTCACCCAAAGCGTCTCTTAGGCGAGGCGCCTCAAGACCGGAAGAAATAACGCCGTCACACCCCAGCTTTAAAGCACGCTTGGCTCGACTAAAAACCAAATCCTCGATTGTACCGGAAAAGCCCATTTCCTCCATGTCTTCTTCCCCATAGCTGGTCAATACAGTAACAGACAGAATTTTAACCCCACTTTTTTCTTCAACTGCTGCCCGAAGAATTGGATCATTGCCATGCACAGTGGCAAACGTAATATTTCTATTTCTCAACTGTCTAAGAGCCGATTTGACTGTTTCCGGAACATCAAAAAATTTGAGGTCAACCATGACCTTATGGCCACGCTTTGTAATCATTTCGATAACAGGAAACCACTCCGCCAGGAACAATTGCAGGCCAACTTTATAGAAATTTATGTGGTTTCCTAAGAGATCAATCCATTTTTTTGCCTCTTCTTTGGAGTCTACGTCTAAGGCAAAGATAATACGTTCATTTAATGGAATACTTTTGTGCTTCATAATGTCAACATCCCTATAGTCAGTGTCTGAACGAAAAGGCCGTTCAGACACAATTTTGAATTCTTAATTTTGAATTTTGAATTAAAAAAGGATATAACCTTAATATGTTAATTGTCCCTGACCTAAATTGAGAAAGCAAAATTTGGGGTTTCCGTTTAATCTATAAATCAAATGATACCATAAAATCTGAGGAGATAGCCCGCTTCCAGCGCAGGTCGTTGGATAAAACGGCGGTTGCATTTCTGGCCAACCCGCAGGATACAATAAGAGAATCTATTGACCGCAATTTCTTCCATGATACCCTGGAGTCTCGACCCATAAGATCCAGGACCCTCTCGTCAATACCCTGACACGTTATATTGGGGAAAGTCAGGAGATAACTTTTCACTTCTTGGGCTAAGCCTGACTGTTTTTTCCTTAATGGCCCCTGCATGACCTCGGCCACAGAGATCAATGACAAAACGCCGGAAAATCGACTATCTTCAAGATTCCTCATAACAAAACGGGCCAGATCAGCATAAGGAGGGATTTCCTCCACCAAATAGATTATAATATTGGTGTCTATGAGGACGGTTTGGCCCCAGAGCCTTTTCTTCAGTTTCCGATAGTCTATGAGCACTATCGTTCTTCTCGCTCTCGATCCAGCCATTTCTGTATCTCATCACCAGTCTGTCCGAATGACCCTTTTGTAAGGCCCGCCAGACGATCAGTGAATGAGGGGACTGGTTTAAGGATGATTTCATCCGCTTCTTCACGTAATAAAAGCATGGTCCCTTTTTTTATATTATACTTTCTGCGAAGCTTGGCAGGAAGCACGACGTAACCCCGATCCGCCACACGTATAGTCCTTGTTTCCATAATGTCCACCTTAAAATCAGTATTTTAATACTAATCAATAATAATTAAAATGTCAATCATTATAGAATTGATTGAATTTCTTTGGGTCTAATTCCCCGCAGCAGCTTCATTTCGTACTTGGGAAGTGCACAAAAAATATTTGATATTACGGTAATACCGTAATATTAGTACCAGTAATAGTTTAACAAAGGGGTAATAGAAAATGGAGCCGGTAATATCCAGTAAACTGACAACGAAATGCCAGGCGACTATCCTGGAGAAAATCAGAGGTGTCCTTGATCTACATCCTAGTGATTCCGTTGCTTTTGAAATAACGGCGGACCAAAAAGTATTGATCCGCAAAGCAATGCCGATTGATTTTGAATTTGCCAAGGCACTGGAGGGAACACTTGCCTCTGAATGGCTTTCTGAACACGATGAAGAAGCGTACCGTGACCTATAAGCAATTTGATGTCGTGGTTTTCCTTGAGCCTTGGACGGGACCATGGACCTGCTCAAATCAAAATTCGATATTTTTGGGAGTTCTAGGGAAAGGAATAACATCCCTGATATTGCTTATCCCGGTAAGAAACATCAGAAGGCGCTCAAAGCCGAGGCCGAAACCGCTGTGCGGAACGCTTCCGTACTTCCTGGAATCAAGATACCACCAGTAATCCTCCAGAGGCATACCCATCTCTTTCATTCGCGCCTCAAGCATATCAAGCCGTTCCTCCCGCTGGCTCCCGCCGATGATTTCCCCTATTCGGGGCACAAGGATATCCATGGCTGCAACGGTCCTGTTGTCATCATTAAGCCTCATGTAAAACGGTTTTATATCTTTGGGATAATTATAGACAATTACAGGTTTTTTAAAATATTTTTCAGTAAGATAACGTTCATGTTCAGTCTGAAGGTCAATACCGTAGTTAATTTCATACTCAAATTTCTTTTTTGACTTTTCAAGAATCTTAACGGCTTCTTTATAACTGATCCTCTCAAAATCAGAGGACAAAATATTTTCAATTGTATTTGCAAGTTCCTTGTCAACAAATTTCGCAAAAAGCTCAATGTCTTCTGCGCAATTTTCCTGAATAACGCCTATCAGATATTTCAACATCTCCTCTGCGACATCCATGTCCTTGTCAAGATCACAAAACGCCATCTCAGGTTCAATCATCCAGAATTCCGCTACATGCCGTGATGTATTGGAATTTTCCGCGCGAAATGTAGGACCGAATGTATAAACGTCACCAAGCGCAAGAGCAAACATTTCAGCCGACAACTGGCCGGACACAGTTAGTCCGGCTTCCCTCCCAAAAAAATCCGCTGAATAATCGGCTTTTCCGTCAACGCAGGGTACATTTCCCATATCAAGAGTTGTCACCTGAAAGAGTTCTCCCGCTCCTTCACAGTCAGAACTTGTCAGTATCGGCGTATGAATGTACCTGAACCCTCTGTCCCTGAAAAACTTATGTATAGCATATGAAAGTTCGGACCTAATCCTGAAAGCCGCGCCGTATTTATTTGTTCTTGGCCGCAGGTGGGCAATGGTCCTCAGGAATTCATCACTGTGACGTTTCTTCTGAATGAGATAGTCCTCAGGGGCAATGCTGATTATTTCTATATTCTTTGCATAAATCTCCCATTTCTGGCCCTTTCCGGGGGATTCTGCCAGGCTGCCGGAAACCGCCACCGCGGACCCGGTGGTAAGCCGGTCAATAGCATCATAATTATCCAGTGAGTTGTCAGCAATAACCTGAATGTTTTTCAGGCAGGACCCGTCATTTACCTCGATGAACGAAAATCCCTTTGAGCTACGCCTTGTCCTGATCCACCCCTTAACAACAACTTCATCAACTGCAGCATCAAGGCATAGCAGTTTATTGATCTTTATACGTTCGTTCATCCGGTACCTTCCCATATCTTGTCAAAGCCACAACGGCATCCGAAAAGACACACCCACTCAGGAGCAGAAGGAGCATCCGGCTTCGTGGGAAATGGGGACCTGACTGCGCTGAAAAAATGACAGAAAAAGGCGGTGAAATAATTCACCGCCCTTTTCTTATTTGATTCCTAATTCCTTTTCCTTTTCGGCTACTATCAGTCTGGTTTTTACTGCAGTGTCAGGTGTGAGGCTCATTGAGTCTATGCCGCATTCAACCAAAAAGGCGGCAAAATCAGGGAAGTCACTTGGGGCCTGGCCGCATATGCCAATCTTGCAATTTGCCTTTTTTGCAGTGTCTATGACCTGTCTGACCAGACGTTTTACCGCCTCATTGCGCTCATCATAGATGTGGGATACGAGTTCAGAGTCGCGATCAAGCCCGAGGGTGAGCTGTGTCAGGTCATTCGATCCTATGGAAAAGCCATCAAAGACCTCGGCAAACTGGTCTGCAAGGATAACGTTGCTCGGGATCTCGCACATGACATAGACCTCAAGGCCGTTTTCACCCCGCACCAGGCCATGTTTTTTCATGACTTCAATGACCTTCTTGCCCTCTTCAACCGTACGGCAGAATGGGATCATGACCTTTACGTTTGTAAGGCCCATGTCATTGCGCACTTTCTTGAGCGCCTCGCACTCCAGGGCAAAGGCAGGCTCAAAGGCCTCTGAATAGTAACGGGAGGCGCCGCGCCACCCGATCATCGGGTTGCTTTCAACAGGCTCATACTGGTGCCCGCCGATCAAATTGGCGTATTCGTTGCTCTTGAAGTCCGACATGCGCACAATGACATCGTTGGGATAAAAACCTGCTCCGATGGTAGCCACACCCTGGGCCAGCGTATCCACAAAGAATTTGGTCTTGTCGTCATAGGCAACAGTCTTCGCGTCAATGGCCTCTATCACCTTTGCAATCTCCTGATCAGATGCGGCCTTTTCCTTTAGTTCCGCATAGTTGAGCAGGGCAAGGGGATGGATACCTATGTGGGAGTTGATGATAAACTCAAGGCGCGCAAGCCCGACTCCTTCGTTAGGGATCTGCCCTTGTGTAAATGCCTGTTCCGGAATCCCGACATTCATCATGATGTGTGTCTTGGTCTTGGGCACCTCATTGAAATCAATACGCTCGACTTCAAAATCCAGGAGGCCTTTGTAGATCCGTCCCTCTTCACCCTCTGCGCAGGACACTGTGACCTCCTGACCTGCAGACAACTTATCAGTGCCGTCCTCAGTGCCCACAATGCAAGTGATGCCCAGTTCTCTCGATACTATGGCTGCATGGCAGGTGCGTCCGCCCCGGTTAGTGACTATGGCAGAAGCGATCTTCATGATGGGTTCCCAGTCCGGGTCAGTCATATCGGTCACCAGCACCTCACCCTCCTTGAATTCCAGGATCTTGCTGGTGTCTTCAATAATATTGACCTTTCCCTGACTTATCCTGGCACCAACGGCCTTTCCGGAAGCCAGGACTTCTCCGGTCTCCTTGAGGCGATATGTCTCCATGAAGTTTTTGTCCTTCTGGGAATGGACCGTCTCCGGCCTTGCCTGAAGGATGAAGAGCCCACCAGTGCCGACTTTTTCTCCGTTGCCGTCCTTGGCCCATTCAATGTCCATGGGTTTGCCATAGTGATCTTCGATTATACAAGACCATTTTGCCAGGGTAACCAGTTCCTCATCCGAGAGGATAAAATGGCTACGTTCTTCATCTGAAGTGGTTACGTTTTTCACCGGCTCCTTGGGATCACTGGTATAGATCATCTTTTTCTGTTTGAGCCCAAGTTTTTTGCTCACCACCGGGCTATAACCTTGTTTCAGTGTGGGCTTGAAGACATAAAATTCATCAGGGTTTACTGCTCCCTGAACCACGTTTTCACCCAGGCCCCAACCCCCTGTAATGTAGACAACATTCTCAAAGCCGCTCTCGGTGTCTATAGTAAATATGACTCCAGAGCAGGAACTATCACTGCGAATCATTTTCTGGATTACTATGGAGAGATAGACATCGAAATGCCCGAACCCCTTGTCCTGGCGATAGGAAATGGCACGGTTGGTGAATAGGCTGGCAAAGCAGCGATGGCAGGCATCCAGGAGCTGCTCCGGCCCCCTGATATTGAGATATGAGTCCTGCTGCCCGGCAAAGGATGCGTCAGGGAGGTCCTCGGCAGTGGCTGACGACCTCACGGCAACATCGACATCCTTGCCGTAAATCTTTTCCATCATGGAATATGAGTCTTTGATAGCCTTCTCCAGGTCTTCAGGAAATTTGCCACTTAGAATTATGTTCCTGACTTTTTCTCCTCTTTTGCCGAGATCGGCAATATCGTGGGTATCCAATCCCTCCAATGCATCCCGTATGGCCTGCTCGATACCAGCCTCTTTCAGGAGATGTTTGTATGCATCAGCCGTGATGGCAAAGCCGTTCGGCACCATCACACCCTTTTCAGT
>DFBQ01000213.1 GCA_002367355.1 Deltaproteobacteria bacterium UBA3076
AAATTAATTATCTGAAAAACTATAATAACAACGGAACTTGCACAATTTTTTGGCATGGTATACTCCTTTCATGATGATTAATGGTGATTATTAATAAAAATAAATATACCATGCCGATTACCAAATATCCAGTTATTTTGCAATGTTTTTAGATGGTTGGCCTACTTTTTGACTTCTTAAGCCTTAAGTTAATGACATTGACTTTAAGACCATAAAAACCTCTAACCGAAGATACCTTTTTCTGGATGAAGCCTCTTTCCATCCGAAGTGGCCGCGCGGAATAAAGGTCCTTATTGATATGGGTTTTGATAGAAATACCACCTATGTTGTTACAGGTTCTTCAGCCCTTGATCTAAAAAGGCCATGATCATCGTTTCGGCTACTTCGGCCCCAGTGTTCTGGCAGGTTCACGAGAAATTATTTAAATTCAGTCTATTATCTGATACTACAGATCGTTCGATGATACTACTGGCCGAAACGATGATCATGGCCTCTAAAAAGAAGTTCCGAAAAACTGCCAGGCAGGCGTGGAAAAGGGTGTGACTTTGTTCTATTGCCTCTGTCTTTCCGCCAATTTCTGAGCATTATATATCCTCAAATAAAGCTTGCTCCAATTAATTATATCTCAGAAATTTTAGAAAAAAAAGAGGCGGACTTTTTTGATTTTCGTATGTACAAAACTGAGTTAGAGGGAGCCTTGCACGCTTACCTTAAAACCGGGGGGTTCCCTGCATGGATTGATGCCCACCTAAAGGGAGAGTCCGATGAACACCTTCTTATGACTTTCCGGGCAATTATTGAGGGAGATATGGCGAGGTTGAAAAAAACCACCTCGCTTCTAATGCACATAGCGCTTCCCATCTTGAAACACATAGGAACACCTGTGGATTGGAAAAAACTTGCGGTGGAAACGGGCATGGGTTCCCACCATACGGCACACGATTACATCAATATACTTTCTGACTCCTATATCCTTTATTTTCTTCAAGCCTTAGATACCAACAAAAATTTGCCAAAGCTACGAAAAGGGAAAAAAATCTATCCCTTTGATCCCATCATTAGCACGATTTTACTCACATATCATCCTCATTTACGCATTGAAGACTCCGAACTGATTGAAGCTGTTGTAGGAGGTCATCTCTTACGAAAAAGCCAATTTATAAATACCGGTCTTTCTTCGATATCGGATCTCTTTTACTGGCACAGCAAAGCAGGTAAAGAAGTCGATTTTGTGTTTCTTGATCAAAAAGGACTGCAATCTATTGAAGTGAAATACCAAAACCACGTCACGTTGAGAGACAGTATCACCATGATCAGACATTTCAGCAATGGCCTGCTTCTCTCCAAGAAAGATTTTGAAGTTGGACCCAATGTCTTAATGCTTCCCATTTCATGGTTTCTCGCCATGATTTAATCCCATCCACAGCTCTCCAATTTGCGTTAATCTGCGCCTTGCCCCGCTCGCCCTGTAGCTCCGGAAGATGGTACTGGGGTAATCTGCGGATCAGTCTCTCTGCGCTTTGCGCTATGCCCTTTGCGTTATGCGCCATCCAAACCGTCCCTTCAGAAGGGAGTCATGCTAATCATCCCGGTTCAGAATAACGCAATTTCGTGGCTACGTCCCCCATTACGTTCTGCACGAGCGTCCCAAACGTCGGTGTGGGTCCGTGGCCAATTTTGTTAAGTTCATTCAGAAACAGCGTCCTGTAGATCACGGTGTTTTGGTTGGTTGCAGGCGAATGATCTGGCAGGATCGGGGTGAAATACTTTCCCTTTTGGTTTAAGGAAGCGGGAAGCTGTGAGGCGGTACCGGGAGTTCATTGAAGATGGTTTCAATATGAGGAGACGTGAAGATTTGACCGTTGGTGGTCTGAGACGAAGCGCAGGTGGTTGGGAAGGTGTTTTGGGAGGAATTCCCGGTATTTCGGTATATCCCGGCCTTCAGTCTCGCAGGCCATCAAGCGAGGTGAAAAATTTGCAAAAGAGAATGATGTTAAACTATTAAGCTAACTCTGTCCCGCACGTCCCCTAAAAGTATCTCATTCCCAATTATTCCAGCCGTCAAGTTCACTCAGAACCAGTGTCCCCTATCTCTTGACATACTACGCCATGAAAACTATAATGGTCATAAAAATTATCAAGAGGAGATATAAATGGAAGATTTTCAGCAGATTTTACCAGTCACCAAAGTAAAGAGGAATCTTCTCGATATTCTTAAACATATGGAAGAAGAGGAGGCAACCATCGCCCTTACCAGAAATGGTGAGCCAGTAGGAGTAATGATGCCCCTTTCCCGGTACGAAGCACTCCTGGAAACCATCGATATACTGTGTAATAAAGAAATTCTCCACTCTTTGGAAAAATCAAAACAAGACTTCAAGTCAGGTAAGGTTTTCTCACATGAGGAGGTCTGGGAAGATTAATGACCTATCGCCTTCTGTATTCCCAAACTTCCCGTGAGCAGATGAGATCTCTTCATCCTCAAATAAAACCAATTGTTAAGACACTCATTCAAAAGCTCAGGGAGAGCCCTTATTTGGGCAAGGCCCTTGAACGAGAGCTTTCAGGTTATTATTCGTTGAGAACAAAAAGATTTCGGGTTATTTATAAAATCGACCACATGAACCATATCACCCAGATCTATTATATTGGTCATCGGAAAGACATTTATGAGGTCTTCAAGGAATTCCTCGCTAAGGGATAATTTCCTCACCTTCCTTTTGGCTTATCTATTTTCGTCGGGCGCTCAAAAGATCCGTGTGGGTCTGCCCCGATAACTTCTTTGTCTCCGGGCCATACCTGTTCGTCACCCACGTCTTTGCCTCCGGCCTACTTCAGGCGGACATCACTGCCCCACCCCTTGCCTTCTCGGCTACCCTTCGCCTCCATCAGGTTGGGTCTGGACTTTCTGTGGTATATGACATTATTACAGCCACATGGTACCACACAGCACGAAAGAGTAAGTCAAGATAGTCAATTACGTCCCCAATTTTCCCC
>DFBQ01000094.1 GCA_002367355.1 Deltaproteobacteria bacterium UBA3076
ATTTTTCAAAGCTAAACGCTAAACGCTAACCGCTAATCGCTCAACTTAGGTTTAATTGCTGCTTTGGAGTCTTTTTTTCAACGGATTAGTGTGTGAAAAATTATACCTCACTTTAAGCCCTGAGAGAAAAATTTCCCTTTTATACATCCAAATGAGATAGATCAGGCAGTGATTCAAAAGGCGCTTGACGTGTAATATGCTGAAATTAATTGTTTTTCTGTTCACGGCACAAAACTTGGGCGCAAATGGTATTTTATTTCCACATGGTATTTTATTTCCACTTGGTCATTTGCCCGGATCTCTACCTAAATGGTCCTTGAAATATGTAACTACCTGAGATCATTGCAACTGCATTGCGGAGTGTTTTGGATCTATTGGCATAGATATTGCGGAGTGCGTAGCAATATGAAGCAAAATGCATATTCTTTGGCCAAGTTAAATCGTCCGAGCCTCACAAACGTTTTCCCCAGGAAACAGTTGTTTGGCCGGTTGGATCAGCTACGGAAACAGCCGGTTATCTGGGTGACGGGACCTCCGGGCTGTGGGAAGACCACACTGATCAGCAGCTATGTCGAGGACAGTGACCTCCCATGCCTTTGGTATAAAATAGACGAAGGCGACGCAGATCCGGCAACCTTTTTCTACTACATGGGCCTAACTACAAAGACGACTGCACTCCAAGAACGAATGATCCCGCCCCTTCCAACCCCCGAACACCTCCAGGACATCTCAAAATTTACTCTACGATATTTTGAAAATCTCTACAATAGGTCAGAGATACCGGGTATACTTGTTTTTGATAACTATCAAGAGGTGCCTGCCTCGTCACCATTTCACGAAATATTTCATAAGGGATTATCCAAGATCCCTGAGGGCCTGACCGTCATCTTGATCAGCCGTACTTACCCTCCCCAGGTTTTAGTCCGTCTGTTGGCCAATAACCAGATGGCACTTCTCGGTTGGAATCAACTCTGTTTGACGTCAGAAGAGTCGGAAGGAATCATCCGGCTCCAGCAACAGGTAAAAGAGACAGGAGAGACCACTCTTTGTTTGCACGGCACGACCGGTGGATGGGCAGCCGGGCTGGCGCTGCTATTAGAGAAAGCAAAAAGAGGGTGTATAGACCTTCAACTGCTCTGCAAACGGGTACCGGAGGAAATATTTGCGTATTTTGCAACTGAAATCTTTGAAAAGATAGATAGCGAGACACAGGATTTTTTACTCAAGACGGCCTTTTTGCCTAAGATGACGGCAAAAATGGCTGAAGAGATCACCGGCCACCCCCAAGCAAGTCGCATCTTCTCCGAATTGATTCGCAATAATTGTTTTACGGAAGAGTTCTTCCTTGCTGAGCTTACCTACCAGTATCACCCATTATTCAGGGATTTTCTATTGTCCCGTGCAAAAGAAACATTTTTGCCTGAAGACCTGGCGATTCTTTGCCGCCATGCAGCGAAGCTTCTTGAGGCAACAGGTCAAACAGAGGCCGCGGTTGCGCTCCTGTATGATGTTGGAGACTGGGACGCAAAGGTCATGCTAATCATAAAGCATGCCCCATTGATGTCGGCACAGGGGAGGAATCGTCTTTTGGAAGCATGGTTGAACACCCTTCCGGAGGAGATGATTGAAGATACGCCATGGCTTCTCTATTGGATGGGCGAATGTCGTCTGCCGTTCGACCCTTATCTGAGCAGGCGCTATTTTGAGCAAGCCTTTGAACGATTTCAGAGCGAAGAAGACGCAACCGGAGTATTTCTGGCCTGGTCAGGGGTTGTTGAATCCATAGCATATGGTTTTGAAGGCTTTGCGCAACTCGATAAATGGATTCGGATACTTGAAGGGATCACACCCGGTCTCAATACGTTTCCTTCTGAAGAGATTGAAGAGCGTGTGGTGTCCGGTATGTTCACGGCATTGGTACTCAGACAACAACAGGATTCCGACATTGAGGAATGGGCAAAGCGGGCCCTTTTACTCGCGAAAGGCAGTTCGAATATTAATGTTAAAATGCAGACTCTGGCCCATCTGGCCTTATATCGAATACTCATGGATGATTTCGAAAAAGCAGACCTTCCTATTTACACACTACGGCAGTTGACCCGATCTAAGGAAGCCCGGCCCTTAGCCCGGATAATGGGCTTATATGTAGAGGCGCTCTACTGTCAGGTTGCGGGATTGCATGAAAAGTGCCTTGAATCCGTGTCTGATGGTCTGGAATTAGCCCGAATTTCCGATGTGCACATAATGGACAGCATGTTGTTAGGGCAAGCTGTATCCAGCGCCCTGAATTCAGGCGATTCCGGAACGGCTGAAAAGTCCCTGAAAAAAATGGATTCATCTTTTGATTCCTGCAAATCGTCAGAAACATACTGGTATCATTTCCTGAAAACCAGGGCGGCCCTCGTTCAGGGGGATCTCAGACAGGCATCTCTTCATGTTGAGTTGGTCTTGAAATGGACTATTGACGAGGGATATCCCCTTCCGTTGGGCCTGGGTTATTTGTTAAAGGCGCATGTTGTGCATGGGCTTGGAGAGAATAAAGAAGCAGCACAGCATCTTGCCCACGCTTTCACTATTGCCTGCCGGACTGAAAGCAGGCTTCTTAAATATTATGTTTTCTGGGCTGAGGCACGGTTTGCCTTTGATCAAGGAAAGGAGACATCAGGTCTGAAATGTCTCAAGAAGGCCTTGGGCGTTGGGAGAAAACAGGGATACTTGAACACCTTCATTGATCAACCATTTGTCACGGCGAACCTCTGTGCCAGGGCCCTTGATAACGGAATTGAGGTCGGGTATGTGCAAGACATTATCCTGAAGCATAACCTGATCCCGGATAAACCGCCTTTGCATGTAGAGAACTGGCCCTGGGCATTGAAGATATTCACATTAGGACGGTTTGCGTTGGTAAAAGATGGAAGACCGGTCCGATTCTCCGGAAAGGCTCAAGAAAAGCCCCTATCCATGCTTAAAGCGCTGATTGCCTTTGGAGGGAGAGACGTAAGAGAAGACCGCATAGCCGATGCCCTCTGGCCTGAGGCAGACGGCGATATGATGCACAGATGTTTTACAACTACTTTGCACCGCCTTCGCAAGTTGATCGGGATTCACAAGGCCCTCGATCTTCAGGACGGACGATTGACACTGGATCAAAGATACTGCTGGGTAGATGTTTGGGTATTTGAACGGATTCTTGGTGAGACTGATCGCACATGGAGAAAAGGGGCAAGCACGGAAGCCGTTGAATTGCTCCAAAGCGCCATCGATATTTATCATGGGAATTTTCTGTCCGGAGAAACCGGGGAACCCTGGGAGATCGCTTTTTATGAACGTCTCAGGAACAAGTTTTTGCGGGGTGTGGATAAGCTGGGACATCACTGGGAAAGCTGTGGAGAATGGGGAAAAGCAGTGGAGTGCTACCAGCGGGGCCTGGAAGCGGACGCCACGGCAGAGGATCTCTACGGCCGCCTCATGGCATGCTATCATCGCCTTGGCCGCCGGACCGAGGCGATCTCGTTATACGATCGCCTAAAGGAAATCCTTTCCTCAACGCTTGGGATTGAACCCTCCCCAAGGATCGAAGCCATATCCCTATCCCTGAATTGCCAAAAAATACAGCGTTTGTAATCATCACCGTTCAAGGTAAGTTGAGCGATTAGCTGTTAGCCATTAGCGTTTAGCTTTGAAAAATCAGGGCATTACGTTAATTAGAAATAACACCCGATGGGTGAAAGTTTGTAATAGTAAAACATCCTATAATCATTAAACTAATAGCTAACCGCTAAAGGCTAATCGCTCAATTTAGGTAATGACACCTGATAAAGCGCATCGAAATACTCTAAGCTCTTTTCCATGATTGCCTTATTATTCCCTTCGTTTTTCACAATTATTAACCTTATTGCCTCCAGTACCTTC
>DFBQ01000024.1 GCA_002367355.1 Deltaproteobacteria bacterium UBA3076
TCTAATCTGCCTGTTCTGTCCTCTTCCAGACCTCCTGCCTGGCCCTCGGAAATGGCTTCTCTGGCCAGTTGATCAGCCAGTTCGTTTTCCTCGTGTCCGGCATGACCCTTGGTCCATTCCCAGTGAACCTTGTGAAATTGACACAAAGAATCAAGTGCCTGCCATAGATCCTTGTTTTTAACAGGCCTCTTGGCGGCAGTCTGCCACCCTCTGCGCTTCCATGCAGTTATCCACTCGGTTATACCCTGTTTTACGTATTTTGAGTCGGTGGTGATAATCACATCACAAGCCCTTTTAAGGGCCTCAAGGGCCCGAATTGCTGCCAAGAGTTCCATCCGGTTGTTTGTGGTGTTTTTTGACCAGCCCTTGATGCTTTTTCTACGTTTGTCATATTGCAATATTGCCCCCCACCCACCAGGCCCGGGGTTTCCGGAGCAGGCACCATCAGTGAATATATGGACTATAATTGGCATCATTCATTCACCAGTTTACACTTTCTTCAAAAAAACGCGCATTATCGAATTGAATGCCGATGTCGAAACTGGAAATTCGAAATTAGATAACGCATCTAAATCTTTGTATTTTCTCCAATTTCAAATTTCAAATTTCAAATTTCACTATTAAAGCTATTTTCGCCCTGTATATAGTGTAACAATACCCATTGTCAGAGATCTGTGCTTAACCTCCCGAAATCCCACATCTCTCATCATTGCGGCCAGGACCTCAGGTTCATAGAAGCCCTGAATAGAATCCGCCAGATAGCGATAGGCCTCTTTGTCGCCTGAGATGATGCCGGCCATAAAGGGGAGGAGTCTGTGAAGATAGAGTTTGTATATCGGAGAAAAAAGGCGGTTCTTCGGGCGCGAGAATTCGAGAATCGCAAGTTTCCCTTCTGTTTTCAGCACCCTTAGCATCTCTTTGAGGCCCTGTTCCGGCCGGCTGAGATTTCTGACTCCAAAGGCTATTGTTATTCCTTGAAATTTCAGGTCATGGAGTGGCAAGTACTCTCCGTCACCGCATATGGGGACTATATATTTCGCCTTCTTGCTGCCATTTTCCCATTGAAGCGCCCCATGCCGGAGCATCTCATAACAGAAATCCACTGCCACCACCGGGCGCGCTATCTGCCTCACAATTTCAGCCGAAAGGGGCAGGGTTCCCGCACAGAGGTCCAGGATGGAGCCTTGTTTGAACTCATCAAACTCTCGCGTGGTTACCCATCTCCAGTAGTGGTCTATATAAAAACTAAGCAACTTGTTTAAGAGATCATATCTCCCGGAAACAGAAGCAAATTTGTCCCGGACAAAGCGCTTTTTCTCTTTTCCTGTTGGTATCATTACTTAATGGAAGTTGCTGACAGGCAACATTTTCAACTCCAAGATCCTGGGAAAATCACCGCGATCATATAGCAATCTGAAGAAATGGAGCAGCCCTTGTTGCTTTTTTTCTGAGAGGTCGAGTTCTATGCCCTTAAGGTATTCCATACAGTCTGATGAGGTCATCGGTATCTTGTGGGCAACCAGATTACTTATACGTTCGAGGTCCATCAAGCCCTTGTGATAGCATTCGCTAAGGCGCTTATGGAGGAGACGAATTTTTTCCGGCCATGCAACCCGGCTTTCTTCCCTGATGGCCCATACGGCGAATACAAAAGGCAGGCCTGTATGGTCCAGCCAGATTTTGGCCAGATCCGACCGGAACAGATTATCACGGATAGAGCGCAGCCTCAGGGCCTCGTCCCCTATGGCGAGGTAGGCCTGGGCCACGGGATTTGCCGACAGTTCCTTAAAATTTCCTGTACTGAATATGGGTCTCATTCCTAAAAAGTCTTCAAGTATTATATGCAAAAGGTTGACGGATGTTGCGGATTGAGGAGTCAACAGCACAAGTTTTTCATTGAGTTCTTCAATTGGGACCTTGCTGAGGAGGATTACGCTCCCCACAGGGCCGGTAGCACTTATACTCAGGTCCGGCAATATGTAGTATCTGTCTGCATTGAGGCCGTATGCATAGGAGGAGACATTACCCACATCCAGTTTTCCCTGGGCCAAATGGCGGTTCAAAAGCGTGGGGGCTCCCTCTTCCACCTCCCATCCATTGAGAGGACCCATTTCCTGCCAGGGGACATAGATCGGCGCAGTGTTAATAAAGTTCACAATGCCCAGTTTGGCATACCGGATATTGCCGGCCTCCAGCCCCATTTTCATTCCGGATTTTACCTCTTCAATCACCAAATCACCCAATCACCAAATCACCCAATTCCTTATATCCTTCATGGACCAGGAACTCTAGGACATCTTTATTACCAATGGGACCGGACTCTACTGCCAAAAATATTGCGGCTTTGCCCCTGGCCAGACTTCCCAATTCTTCAGAGATACCAAGGGCCCTTGCTCCACCATAAGTGCCCGCCCTGAAAATGGCTTCTGGAGGAAGACCTGGGGCCAGCTTTGAAAGGCTTGCCATTTCGGCGAAAATGGAAAGCCGGTCGTTGCTTGCAAGGCTGTCAGTGCCAAGGGCCAAAGGTATGCCTGAGGCATGAAGCTCTTCCACAGAAGCCACACCCACTCCAAGGAATACATTGCTCCTGGGACACAGACAAACGCCGGCCCCTGTTTTTGCCAGGATTGAGATGTCATCCCGGTCCACATGGACACAATGGACACAGACCGTATGCCTATCAAGCAGCCCCAAGGTTTCAAGATATCTCACAGGAGATGCTTTAGGGAGATCATAATTCAAGGGCCAGTGTCCTTTTTCTTTTAAGAGTTCTCTTAGGGGACCCTGCCCGCCTTGCAGGAACTCTATCTCTTCTTCTGATTCGGCCACGTGAATGGGAAACGGCATGCCATGGCTCTGATCCCATGCCTTGATGGCTTTAAGGACCGGCGGCGCCACAGAATACGGGGCATGAGCGGAAAAGGCATAGTGAAAAGAAGGCCCCGGGATGTCCGTGGGTTCATTAACTTTTCCGTTTACAAAAGGAGCGCTGAGAGGAATTTCTTCCTCCGCTCCATTCAGTATCGGGCATACCAGTTCTTGAAAGAAGACGCCACTGAAAGGCCATGTGCCATCTTTTCTGGAAGAAAAAAGCGGTATAACATCCAGATTTCCCACGTCTCCAACAGCAATTATCCCGTTTTCTTGCATCTCCTGTATCGCCTGACATATGGCCGGTTCCCATTCTTCAGGCCTGATCAAGTCGCGGGCCTCAATCAGCGCTCTCACCCAGTCAACAAAGGCGCCGCTTGGAGAAAGGCGCCGCTTGAGGGGAGAGAGCTCAAGGTGAGAGTGGGTGTTTATCAGGGCAGGACAAAGTATGGAGTCTCCATGGTCTTTTATCTCTGCCGGATAGCTTGCGCGGAGTTCCGATGCCGGTCCCACCCCTACTATTTTTCCTTCAAAGGTCGCTATTGCCCCATTTTCTAATGGAGGCATTGAGACAGGAACCACCCATCTGGCTATGTGAAGACGGAAAGAATTTGGTGATTTGGTGATTTGGTGATTTGGTGATTTATAGTAAACGTTCACAGGTTACATTTATACCGTACGGATTGTTTTGAAAGATGAACGGCCAACATCGAATGAAAAACAAATATCCAATACCGAACATTCAACGGCTATTTCTGTTTCTTCATCTTTCCCCATTCAAAATTCGATGTTGGACGTTCGATGTTCGATGTTCGATGTTCATCTTTTTCTTGCTCCCTGCCCCTTGCCCCTTTGAACTTCTAATCACCAACTAAAGTATAGTCCATCAGGCGCTGACGCGGTTCAAAGCCGGCACCGGTTACAATTCTACGTATTTCTGCTTCCGAGAGTCGATGGCTCACCCCGGCTGCTGCGACCACGTTTTCCTCAATCATTGTGCTGCCAAAGTCATTTGCCCCGAAAAACATGGCAATCTGGGCCACTTTTGGACCTTGTGTGACCCATGAGGCCTGAAGGTTCGGGAAGTTGTCAAGGACAATCCTGGCGATGGAAAGCAGTCTCAAATATTCCTGTCCGGTAGATGGCCTGACGTCAAGAGCGGTATTTCTATGTTGAAAGGGCCAGGCAATAAAGGCTGTGAATCCGCCGGTGCGGTCTTGAAGGTCTCTCAGGCGCAAAAGGTGTTCAATTCTTTCCCCCGGTCGCTCCACGTGGCCGTACATCATGGTGGCAGTGGTCTTAAGCCCTAATCCGTGGGCAGTCTCCATTACATTCAACCACTCATCTGTTGTGGCCTTCCTTGGGGAGATCTGCATTCTTACCCTGTCTGTCAGGATTTCCGCTCCGCCACCCGGGATGGAATCGAGTCCGGCCTTGATAAGCCTGACCAAGACCTCTTTTACAGACAGACCTGATATTTTGGAAAAGTGAACGATCTCAGGAGGAGAAAAGGCATGGCAATGGATTGCAAAACCGTCTTTTATAAAAGAAAGCATTTCCTCATAGAAGGTAAGGGGGAGATCAGGATGGAGCCCGCCTTGCAGCAGGATCTGTGTACCCCCGAGTGATTTTGTCTCCTCCAACTTCTCGGCCAGTTCTTTCCTGGAGAGTACATAGCCTGAAAGGTCACCCGGTGCGCAGTAATAAGCGCAGAACTTGCAACCGGAGATGCATATATTGGTATAGTTAATGTTTCGGTCTATGACATATGTGACAATGGGTTCTGGATGCAGCCTTTGCCTTACTTCGTCAGCAAGCTGGCCCAGCATATTCAGGTCTGCCTCTTGATAAAGCAAGAGGGCATCATCTCCTGAAAGGCGCTTGCCGGCCCGGACCTTTGATATTATCGGAGCAATCATGGTGAAAGGTGAGCTCAGACCGGCTCGTAGAGAGTGTCACGCTCTACCGGGTTTCTCCCTGCCTGTCGGATAAGATGTTCGATCTCACTGCGGGTCATGGCCTGGGAGGTGTCTGCCCCTGCCATGTGCGTAATCTTTTCTTCCAGGACAGTCCCGTCCAGATCGTCTGCACCAAAGGAAAGGGCGATCTGCGCAACCTTTGGCCCAAGCATCACCCAGTAGGCCTTGATATGTGAAAAGTTGTCGAGCAGGAGTCGTGATACGGCAATACTCTTAAGATCATCCACCCCGCCTGTGGATGACAGGTATTCCAGCTTTGTATTCTTGGGGTGAAAAGCAAGAGGGATGTAGCACAGAAATCCGCCTGTCTCGTCCTGGGCCTCTCTTAGGGCCAGCAGATGCTCTATCCGTTCAGATATTGTCTCAATGTGTCCATAGAGCATGGTGGCATTGGTCCTGAGACCTGCTCTATGAGCGGTTTTGGCAACTTCAAGCCAGTCCTTCCCAGGGAGCTTACCAGGGCAGAGCTTTTCCCGTATTCTGGTGCTGAAGACCTCTGCTCCACCTCCGGGAATGGACCCCAAGCCGGCTTGCATAAGATCTTCCAGCGTCTCGGCAATTGACCGACCTGAAATGGCTGCCAGGTGTGCTATCTCTACACAGGTAAAGGCCTGGATATGGATCTCAGGTCTTTCGGCCTTTATGGCCTTCAGCATGTCAATATAATACCCGTAAGGGAGATCCGGATGCAGGCCTCCGACAATGTGTACCTCTGTGATGGGTTCGGCATGCCTCTCCCTTATTTTGGAGACTATCTCTTCTATGGACATTTCGTAGGCCTCCGGGTGGGTCTTTTCCTTTCCAAAGGCACAGAATTTACACAGATTTATGCAGATATTAGAATAGTTTATGTGCTGATTATAGATATAATAGGCCCGGTTTCCGTTAAGTCTTTCTCTTACCAGATTGGCCAGATAACCAAGGGCCGGCAGATGAGTAGTGGAGAAGAGCAGTTCTCCATCCTCAGCGCTTAAGCGAGTGTCGGACAGGACCTTTTCGTATATTTCAAAGAATCCTGCTTCTTTAAGGACTTTTTCCATAGTTTGAAGTTACCTTTACTCGGTTTAATCAAGAGGGAAGGAAGGTGCTGTAGACGGTTATTTCCTTTTTTAAATTCAAAATTCAGTATTCAGCATTCAAAATTGTGTCTGAACTGCCTTTTCGTTCAGACACTAATTATCCTTTTCCGTTGTGGTAATGCGGACGTCTTTTACAAATACTTCAAAATGCAGGGTCTTGCCGGCCAGGGGATGGTTAAAGTCCAGCATCATGGCGCCTTCCCAGATGGACTTGACCATAGCTGGTTGTCTTAAGCCAAATTCGTCAGGGGCCTTGACTACCTTGCCCACTTCCACTTCTCCTGAAATCCTTTCAATGGCCATCAGTGTTACCTTCCCGGGATTATAGGGCCCATAGGTGTAGTTTGGAGAGACAAATATTACCTTTCTTTCTCCGGGAGCAAGCCCGACAATATTTTCCTCAACGGGTTTGGGGAAATTACCCTTTCCGCATACAAAGGTTACCGGTCCTCCTGACTTTTCAGAGGAATCCACTACTTTCCCCGATGATAGCCTGACCTGGTATTCCATTTCCACCAGTCTTCCATGTTCTACACGGAGTAGGACCTTTCTTGTCATATCCCTGGTTGCTTCAATCTCATTTTTCAAAGCTAAAACCTAATGGCTAACAGCTAACCGCTCAACTTAGGTTCAATGACCCTTTGTAGAGGTTTTTTCCGGTACTGGGATTTTCATAAAGGAAATTCCTTCTTCCTTCAGAATTTTTTCTTCCTCTGATGTAGCAACACCCCTTATGTTACGGTTTTCAGCCACACCGTAATGTATCTTGAGGGCCTCTTGCGCAAATGCCGTCCCTACGTCTTCTGTATTTTTTTCCACCATAGTGTATATCTTATACAGCATCTCATTCAAGGCCGCTTTCAAGGTGTCTCCATCTTTGCCGACGGACCTGGTGCATACCGCAACTGCAGAGGGGATTTTCTGGACATTATTGCTGCCACAGACAGGACAAGTCAACAGACCCTTTTCCTTCTGTGTCTCAAACGCCTCCCCATCCCGAAACCAGGCTTCAAAGGTATGATCTTGATCGCAACGCAAATCAAAGGCTATCATAATGTAAAATTGATAACATTTTGTGAATGGAAACGCAATCTGAACCAGCGAGAATGAAAATTAATGATCCCGCACAGGTTGAAATATTTTCCAGATCCCAACTCAAAATTTTCCAAGTCCGCCCGAAGGGCGTTAAGTTCAGTATAAAGCGCATGTAATGCTGGATGAACCTCAAAAAATACTTTAATATTCGGGCAAGGTATTGTTTTGTAGTCGAATGGAGGCATAATTATGTACAATGCGCGCTTATTTTATTTTTTACTACTTATAGTTATGGTGTTTACTCCTGTTTCAGAGTCCCTGGCAGAGGGTCTTTCAGAACGTGGAGAAAATCTTGTATTACTGTTACAGAAAAAATACGAAATCACCACTGACATTACGTCTAACTTCGAGCAGGAGACGTTTGCTTCCGGTTCTTCAGAGGGTCTCAAGGCAGAAGGGAAGGTCTATTTCAATCGTCCGCACCAGATGCGCTGGGAATACAGTCAGCCGGAGCCGCAGCTTATTGTTACCAGCGGGAAAGAGGTATATGTGTATGAGGAGGAGGCCAATCAGGTAATGGTGGTTCCCAGGGATCAATTACTTTCAACTGAGATAAGCAAGGCCTTTTTTTTTGGAAAAGGTGACCTCAAGCGTTTTTTTATTGTAGAGCATCCAGTAAAAGGCCAACCAGATGCCGGGTGGATGCTGAAGCTTACCCCGAGGAATCCGGTACCGCAGGTATGCACTATATGGATTATCGTAGATTCTGATACCCATCTGGTAAAGGAGATGTGGCTGGAAGACCAGCTAGGTGGCAGGACACATCTTGTATTCAGCAATGTCAAGGTCAATAAAGGCCTTTCAAACGATCTTTTCCGGTTTGTTCCACCTCCAGGTGTGGAAATCTACCGTACAGATGACTCTAAGGTTCTAGGTTCAGAGGTTCAGGGTTCAGAGTTTACGGAAAATCTAAGCCGTTGATTCGTGAGTTCTGAATGGATTCTGAATTTAAAGAAAAATAACCTTGAACCTTTGAACCCTGAACCTTTGAACGTCTACAATCAGGAGAACAAAATGTCCAATGAAAGTTTAGCTGGAGAAATCCGTGCATTGGCACAGGAGAAAAACGCCATCATTCTTGCTCACAATTACCAGGTGCCGGAGGTCCAGGATATTGCGGACCTTACCGGAGATTCTCTGGCCCTGAGTATCCAGGCATCAGAGACCGAAGCCGATATCATAATATTTTGCGGAGTCCGTTTTATGGCTGAGACCGCGGCCATTGTTTGTCCGGATAAAAAAGTGATACTGCCTGTAAAAGAGGCGGGCTGTGGTATGGCGGATATGCTGAACGCCGCGGAGCTGAAGGCAGAGAAAGCAAAGTATCCCGGTGTGCCTGTGGTAACATATGTGAATTCTACAGCCGAAGTAAAGGCGGAAAGCGACATCTGCTGTACCTCAGCCAATGCGGTGCAGGTCGTTAAATCCTTAAAGACTCCTGAGGTCCTTATGACCCCGGACAAGAATCTGGCAATGTGGGTACAGAGACACACAGATCAAAAAATCCATTACTGGCTTGGTTACTGTCCAATTCACGATGATCTGACAGTTGCCCAGGTCAAGGTGGCAAAAGCCGCTCATCCCGAGGCTTTGCTGATGGCCCATCCTGAGTGCCCTCCAGAAGTGCTGGACATGGCGGACGCGGTAAGAAGCACCAGTGGCATGCTGACCTTTGCGGCAGAATCCAAGGCAAAGGAATTCATTGTTGCCACAGAGATCGGGCTTTTATATACGTTGAAGAAGCAAAACCCAGGAAAGAGATTTTACGCTGCTTCTCCTGAGATGGTCTGCATAGACATGAAAAAAACAGGCCTGAAGGAGGTGTTGCAGGCCCTTCAGACAGAAGGGCCTGTGATTGTTGTGCCCGAACCGATTCGTTTGATGGCCCTCAAGGCTGTTGAACGTATGATGGCCGTACCCAGGGATTTATAGCCCGCTGCCATCCGGTTAGTGCTTAGGCGTCAACAATTTATAACTTCGCAATTATATGTTTAATGCAGACATGAAATATAATGAGAATTCGGTTTAAGGAAGTCTGTTAATAGCCTATATTAAAGGATTTATACTGAAGTTTCACCGTTTTCTGAAGGTTTTCGGGGATGGTAGCCACATTTTTCCCAATTTAGGATACCTCGCCGAAAAAGCTGGCATATAAAATGCGATGCACTTTTTATGCCATGATATCAAGTACTTAGGACGTTTTATATGTTGCGCTATGGC
>DFBQ01000121.1 GCA_002367355.1 Deltaproteobacteria bacterium UBA3076
AGTAATTTCTCAATAGGTTTGGGCAAATCATATTTTGCGACTATCCAGTGAGTGTTGCCCGGACTTATTGAGAAGTTACGAAAATAATTGCTAAGATACTAAAATTAAAAGTGCCTAAAGTGAGCTAAAGTTATGGAATGTTGTCTTCCGGCAACCCCCTGGGCTGGCTGTCTTTCTGTTTGATCTCCAGGGCAAGCGGATATACCTGGCTCTTAGTCATGCCGGTAAGCCGGACCAGAAGATCCACACTATCCCTGATTGACAGGCTCTTTTCTGAAATCAGGTGCTGGAGCGCCTTTTCTACTGCCTCCGGATCCCGGCAGGATTTCCTGTGTCTATCCTCCTTTACCCCTTCTATCACCAAGGTAATCTCACCTCTCACACGTCCCCTTGAAAGCTGCTTAATAATATCTGATACTGAGCCGGATATTACAGTTTCGTGTACCTTTGTGAGTTCCCTGGCCATTACCATCTGCCTATCACCTAAAATGCCCAAAATATCTTCCAGGGCATCAAACAGACGATGGGGTGCCTCGAAAATTACGATTGTATGAGGGGTTTCTGCCAGTTGCTCGAGGGTTTTGCGTCTTTCAGTCTGCTTGTTTGGAAGAAAGCCGGCGAAAAAAAAGGAGTCTGCCGGCATGGCTGCCACGCTCAGGGCCGCGACAATAGCAGATGCCCCTGGTACTGGGACTACGCTGAAGCCGGCCTCCCTAACAAGTTTTACCAGGCTTGCACCCGGGTCTGAGAGCGCAGGAGTGCCGGCATCTGATACCAGAGCCACGTCATTCCCTTTTGCAAGCAAGGTAATGACCTTTTTGGCGCTGGTCCTTTCATTGTGCTTGTGGCAGCTCAAGAGGCCGGCCTTGGCGCCCAGATGAGTGAGTAGCTTTCTGGTACTCCTTGTATCTTCTGCCGCAACAAGAGATACCTCACCAAGGACCTCTTTTGCCCTTATACTGATGTCTTTAAGATTCCCAATGGGAGTGCCTGTTACGTAAAGAACCCCTTTATTTGGTGATTTAATCACTTGATTGTTTGTGTACGTGAAAAATGCGCTGAAGGGCGGTTATGTGTGTAAAAACTGCAATAATTACCAGAACCGGATAAATCCATCCGAAGATAAGGCCCACGGCAAAGATGAATATACGTTCAAACCTGGTAAGCACTCCCACCTTACAGCTAAAGCCCAGGGCCTCAGCCCTTGCCCTCGTGTAGCTGACAAGGAGAGACCCGGTCATTGCAGAAAGTACAAGGGCCGCTTCGACCAAGCCGCCCTGCCTGTGTAGAAACAGATATGCCATCAGTCCCAGAAAGAGAAAGAATTCAGCATATCTGTCCACTGTTGAGTCAAGAAAGGCGCCAAAGGGACTGACCCGTCCCTGCTCCCTGGCGAGCAGTCCATCAACAGCATCCAGGGGTCCGAATACGGCAAGCATCCAACCGGCAGCCGCCGGATGACCTATGCCAAGCACCAGGCCGCTTGCTCCATAGGCAATAAGGCCGATGATGCTGACCATATTGGGAGAAAGACCGAGCCTTCCCAGAAAACGGGCAACTGAAAGCAGATAGGGCTTGAACCAGTCACGGCACCAATCACTGAAAGACCAATTAATCACTCAATCACCAAATTTTTAGCCAAGACCCACATAGACAGCCACAGACTATTCAATCACCAAATCACCAAATTCACTAAATCACTCAATCACTAAATTTATTCAATACTCCGGAGCATCGGCCACAGACATCAGGCCATGAAGGGTCTTTGCCCACATCTTCACTCCATGTCCAACACCTGGCGCATTTTTCACCCGCTGCCCGGATAACCTTGACAGCAAGCCCTTCTATCTCATCGCTCTGCCATACAGTGCTGTCCCCTGAGTCAAGTTCTCCATTCAAGTCAAGCTGAGAAACAATGGTAATAGTCCTTAGTAGTTCACTGTGTTCTTCCAGGAAGTCTGTCATGTCTTCAGGAGGCCTTATCAGGATCTTGGCATCCAGGGCAAGGCCTATCCGTTTTTCCTTTCTGGCAAGCTCCAGTGCCTTTGTAACTTCTCCCCGAATTTTCCATAGAAGTTCCCATTCAGCACTGAACGATTTATCAATGGAAATGGGCGGAGGATCAGGCAACTCAGCAAGAAAAATACTCTCAGTCCCAGCGCCCGGCAGGTGGCTCCAGGCCTCCTCAGCAGTGAATGAAAGTATCGGGGCCATAAGAAGCAATATATCATGGACAATACGGTAAATGGCTGTCTGGGCAGAACGGCGGATACGGCCGTCCGGGTGCTCACAGTAGAGCCTGTCTTTTAAGATATCCAGGTAGAGTGCGCTCAGGTCAACTATGCAGAACTGTTGTATTTGGCGGAACACACCGTGAAAATTAAACTCCTTATAGGCATGTTTGACACTTGTAGTTATTTCTCCAAGCCTCATCAGGGCCCAGCGATCAAGGGCCTCCAGTCGGTCAAAATCCAAAGAGTGCTTATCCGGGTCAAAGTCAGACAGGTTGCTGAGAAGGTAACGGATAGTATTGCGGATCTTCCTGTACGCCTCAGTCAGGCGCTGAAGTATCTCGTTTGAGATCTTTATATCATCCTGATAGTCCTCTGCTGAGACCCAGAGCCTCAGCACCTCTGCTCCGTATTCCTTGATGACATCAGCCGGTGGGATGACATTGCCCACTGACTTGGACATCTTCTTCCCCTTCCCGTCCACAACAAAACCATGGGTAAGTACTGCCTCGTAAGGTGCCTTATGTCTGGTCGCAACGCTGGTAAGAAGTGAGCTCTGGAACCATCCCCTGTGCTGATCACTTCCTTCCAGATAAAGGGCAGCCGGAGAGGAAAGCCCTTTCCGGGTCTCCAGGACCGCTGCATGGCTCACCCCTGAATCGAACCAGACATCCAGTATATCGATCTCTTTGCGAACTCTTGTGCCACCGCACTTTGGACAAGCAGTTCCAGGAGGAAGGAATTCCTCTGCCTCCCTTGCAAACCATGCATCAGAGCCTTCCTTTTCAAAGATTTCTGCCAGGCGATCCGCTATTGCCCGGTCCATCACAGGTTCTTCGCAATCCTCACAGATAAGGACAGTAATGGGAATACCCCAGGCCCTCTGTCTGGAAATGCACCAATCAGGCCTGGTCTCTACCATTCCGTAAATACGCTCTTTCCCCCAGTCCGGGATCCATCTGACGGTCTCAATGACGCGAAGGGCCTCTTCACGCAACGCCCCTGCCTCCATGGAGATGAACCACTGCGCGGTCGCTCGAAAAATTACCGGCTTTTTGCAACGCCAGCAGTGGGGATAGCTGTGCTCAATGGTCTCATGAGCTACAAGGCTGCCCCTATCTCGCAGCATTTCAACAATCTTGTCATTTGCATTAAAGATGTTTTCCCCCTCGAACTCCTTTACCTCTGATGTAAACCTGCCATGGTCGTCTACAGGGGAATAGATATCAAGGCCATATCTGATACCGCTTTCATAGTCATCCGCTCCATGGCCCGGAGCAGTGTGAACACAGCCTGTGCCTGTATCAAGCGTAACATAAGGGGCGATAATAAGGAGACTATCCCTTTCAAGGAATGGGTGTTTTACATACATTCCTTCAATATCTCCGCCCCTGAATGTACCGAGGACTCTGGCATCTTTCTGCTCAAGACCGGCGGCAATAAGGGTAGAAAGCAACCTCTCCTCTGCCAGTATCCAGACTTCTTTTTTCCCCCCAACCTGGACCTCAACAGCCACATAGTCATAGTCAGGGTGCAGCGCCACTGCCAGGTTGGCAGGCAAAGTCCATGGAGTAGTGGTCCAGATAAGCGCAAAGGCAGGACCGGCCAGTATTCCAAAACGATCCTCAAGCCACTGTTTGAGGACATCTCCGGCTGCAAATCTTACTGTAATGGAAGGAGACTTGTGGGGGGCGTACTCTACCTCAGCCTCTGCCAGGGCAGTCACACAAGTAGGACACCAATAGACAGGTTTTTTACTCTTAATGACATGACCATCCATAAATATGTGACAAAACTCCCTACAGATGGAGGCCTCGTAGTCATAGGTCATTGTGAGATAAGGGTTATCCCAGTCGCCCAATACTCCCAGCCTTGAGAATTCTTCTTTCTGTATGCGTACGAATTTTTCCGCATAGCGCCGGCACGCTTTACGCACGGCCAACTTGCTCATCTTGGACCTCTTGGATCCCAAGTCTTTCTCAACATTGTGCTCAATGGGCAGTCCGTGGCAGTCCCACCCCGGTACATACGGCGTATCAAACCCCATCATATGGTGAGATTTAACGATTATGTCCTTCAGGACCTTGTTGATCGCATGACCCAGGTGTATGTGGCCGTTTGCATAGGGAGGGCCGTCATGAAGTATGAAAGGGGGCCGTCCCTGTCCTTGCTCTCTCAGGCGCCCATAAAGGTCCATGGCCTTCCAGCGCTTGAGCATTTCAGGCTCCCGCTGAGCAAGATTTGCCTTCATTGGAAAGCGTGTCCTGGGAAGGCTTAGTGTCTTTTTGTATTCCATTGTTTAGTCCTCTGGTATTGTTTAGGCTAATTTGAGGGCCATCTTACACCAGCATTAATCCGACCTCAAATACGGATTGAAATAGCCGAACCGGAGTTTGGGAAACCGCTTTTTAAGTATTGTTACCATACTTATTATCCCTGTCCGGTGACCTGTATATTCATAGCCTATGCCATCCAAATACCAGTCAGGATCAATGCTGTGATTTCTGAGTTGGATAAGATCAAGGCCCAGTTCCTGTATCAGGTCCGAAAGCCGGTCTATCTCTGCCATCTCATCCGTGAGACCCGGCAGGACAAACAGATTGATGGAGACAAAGCGTCCTGCCTCCTTCATAATCCTCCATGAAGCCAGCACATCATTTTGATCATAGCCTTTGGGCCGGAAGTAGGCATGATAATATTCTTTTCGTGTACTGTTCATGCTGATCCTTATGCTGTCAAGCCCTGCAGAAATCAGGTTTTGCACTTTTCCCGGAAGGCTGGCATTGGTGTTGAGATTAATAGTCCCTTTATCGGTCTCCTCTCGTATCTTGATCACCGACCGCTCCAGCAACTTTGCCTGAAGCAGGGGTTCTCCCTCGCATCCCTGTCCAAAGCTCACGACAGGTCTCTGTGCCATGTTTAAATGGGGGACCGCAACCCCTGCAACTTCCTCTGCTGTGGGTACAAAGGTAATCCTGTCCTGGCTGGCAGGAGGCACGCCCTCTGACTGCAAGGATATACATCCCAGACAGGCTGCATTACAGATGGGTGAAGTGGGAAGGGGGGCCTCCCACCTTCCCAGGAAGAGATTCTTTGCAGCAGGACACCCATAGGTGAGGCTGCATCTCCCCAGATGTTGTATTAGCCTGTTTTCCTTATTTTTTTTAAGCATGGCAATGGTTTTTTTGCGGACTTCTTCAGGACGGAAGTTGCAAAAATTTTGACGTATATCAGGATCACTTCTGAAGCCTGCTGTCCAAAAATGCCCCTTCCACCAGCCAACGGCAGTGTAAGTAAAGAGAGGCAAGGGAGGAATATCGGAACTTGACCTGTGGAAGGCGGCAAGAGCGGTCTGGGTATAGGCAGGGGCCATAAAGGCAGCAACTGCCCGGACTTTTCCCTTGGCATTGCCAGGGTCCTCATCCAGCACCACCATATCGTCCCGATCCTGATCCCAGCCCACAGGCAGGCGGTCAGGCAGCACAAAAAGCTCACTCCCCTCAGGCAGGGGAATAAGATCCTTAAGGTCTACCGGATGCAAGAGACGGCCGCTCCTTCCTGCCATCTTAAGTTCAGGTAAGTCATAGATCCGGCCTTCAGAGTCCGCATAGACCAAAGATGGCATTTTACTTGGATGTCTCATGAGACGAGTCTAAACTGAAATGGCTTTAGTTTGTATATATTTCATGCTTTTTAACTTCAAAAGTGAAATGAGAAATAGAATAAAGGGAGTTATTCAATCTCCTTTATTCGGCAAACAAAAGAAAAAACGTAACTTCTCAACAAGTCTGGGTAACAGTCACTGGATAGTCGCAAAATATGATTTGCCCGAACTTATTGAGAAGTTACGAAAAAACTACCAAAAGATCAGATAAGGCATCCGGATGAAATTGTACGCACGATCGTGAGAAATCCAGAAGTTGGAACCATAAAATCAGGTGACTGACATTTGATAGCCAAGCACGGTCCTCTTTGTTCCGGAAGATCTTTGAACTGCTTCTGGCAGAGGAATTCATGGCAAGGGTAACACAACATATCCCTTTCTTGACGCCTCTTGACATTTGGGACCTGTGCAGACTATTCTTTTCGTCAAGTGGCGCTACTGATGGCCCCACTTAGATGAATCGCTCGAAAAAGCAATTCCCTGTCAGCCTATCAGACAGCTTTCCTATCAGCCAACTCAGCTAATGGTGCCCCCGGCATGATTCGAACATGCGACACCAGGATTAGGAATCCTGTGCTCTATCCCCTGAGCTACGGGGGCTGCGAACGGATGAGCGATACCATAGTGCTTATGTTACTGTCAAGTTCAATTGAGCTACTTGGTGTCTGAACGAAAAGGCCATTCAGGCACTACTTAATATTTTAGATCGTTGATGACTACAGACAAATTCAATTCCAGAAATCTCCTTGCCATAGAGACGTCCTGTGACGAAACTGCATCTGCGGTCCTGAGGGATGGCAGGCAGTTGATGAGCAATGTGGTGGCCTCTCAGGTTCACATCCACAAGGAATACGGGGGAATCGTTCCGGAATTGGCCTCAAGACACCACCTTGAAGATATAGTCCGAGTTGTGGAAAAGGCACTCCTGGATGCAAATACGGACAGGTCTGCAATAGATGCCATAGCAGTTACCCAGGGCCCAGGACTGGTGGGCTCACTGGTTGTCGGACTGTCCTTTGCCAAGGCCCTGGCAATGGCCCGAGGTATTCCCCTGACAGGCGTAAATCACCTTCACGCACATCTCTCTTCTGTGTTCCTATGCGAACATCCTCCCTCATTTCCCTTTGTGGGCCTTGTAGTGTCAGGTGGCCATACAAACCTCTATGTGGTTAATGATTTCCTTTCAGCAGAGCTCATGGGCCAGACCAGGGATGATGCCGCAGGAGAGGCCTTTGACAAAGTGGCAAAAATGCTTGGGCTTGAGTATCCAGGAGGCCCTATAATCAGCCAACTTGCTGAGAAAGGAGATCACAACGCTTTTTCCTATCCAAGGGCAAAACTCCCGAAAACACCTTTTGACTTCAGCTTCAGTGGTCTTAAGACCTCTGTTTTGACCTCGGTCAAGAAACTGTCCGGTCAGGGCCCGTTACCTGTTCAGGATATCTGTGCCTCGTTTCAAGAGGCAGTTGTTGACGTGCTTGTGGAAAAGACTTTATCTGCTGCAAAAAAATATGATATAAGCAGGATAGCAGTGACAGGAGGGGTTGCAACCAACTCCAGGCTTAGAGCCAGAATGGCCGAGGAGACACAAAAGCTTGGCTACAAGGCCTATTTCCCATACCCTGAACTGTGTACTGATAATGCCGCAATGGTTGCTCTGACGGGTTATCATCAGATAAAGGCCGGGATACTGATCAAGGAAGATGCAGATGTCTACTCAAGGCTTCCGATTAGTATTTGAGCAATATGTATTGGTCCGGGGAAACACATATGGGGGAGCTTGTCCCTGTTAACAAAGTAAAAAATATTCTCCGCTCTGGGAAAAGAGACAAGGGGATCAGCCCCGGGAGAACAGTAAGATATCAGTGGCTTCGTTTAGTGAGGCTGAGAGGAGATCCTTTCGTTCTCGCGCGAGGTATTGCCATAGGGATTTTTATTGGACTCACGCCAACAATTCCCTTTCATACTATCCTCACAATCTTTTTTTGCGCTGTCGGAAGGGGTCATCTTGTGGCCGGGCTTGTTGCCAGCCTCCTGGTAAGCAATCCCCTTACCATTCCCTTTCAGTATTATATATCCTGGAAAGTAGGCACTATCCTTACCGGCAGCTCGCTTTCCTGGGAACAGGTAAAGTATCTAATGGGTATAGCCCGTGATGTAAGTATGCTCGAAGCAGTAAAATTGATATATATAAACAGCTTCAGGTCAATGGTATCAGTACTGCTCGGAGGCATAGTCTTTTCTCTTCCTTTTGCAATAACATCCTATTTCTCAGCCCTGTATCTATATATTCGTCGTCAGAAGAGACAAATAAATCGTCTTATAAAAACCAACCCTAATGATTCAAAATCCAGCAAAGAGATATCCCATAGCTAATATCTATGAACCCGGCTTTCCACTGCCTAAACGCTCGCTTGGCCAAAACTTTCTTGTCCACCAGGGCACCATTGAGACCATAGTAGAACTATCCGGCATACAGCCCGGAGATCGAGTAGTAGAACTGGGTGCCGGGCTCGGGGCCATGACCGGGGAACTTTCAAAAAAGGCCTCCAGAGTTATAGGCCTTGAAATAGACGAGAGACTGATCAAATGGGTGCGCGAAAAGCGACCCCTGGCAGGGAATGTGGAATTGCGTCATTCGGACATCCTCAGGGTCTCTTTTCAGGGCCTTGCAGAAGAGATGGGAGGCACTCTCAAAATAATAGGCAACCTGCCCTATAATATTTCAAGCCAGGTAGTATTTAAGCTGATCGAAGAACGTAATTATATAAACAGGGCAACCTTGATGTTTCAGAAGGAGGTGGCCGAGCGCCTTGTCTCTCGTCCGGGAAGCAAGGCTTACGGCATATTATCAGTGGTTACCGGATATTGCGCCGATGTCACCAGATTAATGGACATACCTCCGGGCCTTTTCCGCCCTCGCCCAAAGGTCACGTCGACCCTGATACAAATGGAATTCAGAAAGCCTATCATAATTGCAACGGATTTTGCGTTTTTTAAAAATATTGTCAGACAGGCATTTCAGAAAAGACGAAAGAAATTGATAAACGCCCTTAAGGGACTATCTTCTTTTTCGCAAGACGAAATACTTCATGCACTGGAGATTTGCGGAATAGATCCGGGCTACAGGGCAGAGGTCTTGAGCATTGAAAACTTCGTGACCCTGTCAAATACTCTGGCCCACACGATTTCTTCCGGCAACAATACACAATTGGACATCACACACTGATCACCTTGTCTGCGAGCTGCAGGCTTGTCACAATATCCAGCATGTTCGTGGTCTCACCCACGCCTTTTTGATCCAGCAGATTAAAGTGCGTGAGGCAGGTGCCGCATACAAGAATGCTTACACCTTGGGCCTCCAGTTGCTGTATGGCAGGTAAGGTCTTGGCCCCCTCAATCGTCAGCTTTATTCCGCTATTGAGAAAAACCACTCTCCAGAGTGTCTCTCCCATCTCGTTGAGCGTGTTTAAGAAATTGAGCATGAGTCCTGCCCCCAGCGCATCATCTCCCGAACCCATGGTATTCTTGGGGATCAGGACCAGCGTTTTCTTACTCGACGTGGCCGGCTCGGTGGCTACAGATTCGCTACCGGTTGCTTCTGACTTTTCAGCCTTGATCTCAAAGTCATCGTCATTTTGGTCAAGAGACGCACTGAAACCCTGGCTTTCGACAAAACGGACGACGTTTTGGGCCGCGGCGGCATTGTCAACTACCACTATAAATGCCAGGGCCTGGGTATTGGCTTCAATAAAGAATCCACCCCCAGAGGGGGTGGTATTG
>DFBQ01000013.1:0-339 GCA_002367355.1 Deltaproteobacteria bacterium UBA3076
CGTGGATCAGGTCTCCTCGAGGCCAGAGATATCCTGCAAGGCATAGAGGGCATAGCTTTTATCAATTTCTCCAAACAGGACGTGGTAAGGCACAGACTTGTGCGACGGATCATCCAGGCCTATGAGGACGAAGAGCACGGGGGGAAGGGGGAAGGTTGAAGGCTGAAGGTAGAAGGGGGAAAGTTTTTGGATCTGTGCGGTTAGCCATTAGCATTAAAAAGGAGTAGAGATGAGAGATTTTAGAGAACTCAAGGTATGGGAGAAAGCCCATCGTCTTACGCTACAGGTCTATAGAACCTAATTTGAGCGATTAGTGGTTAGCTATTAGTTTAATGATTA
>DFBQ01000013.1:394-3288 GCA_002367355.1 Deltaproteobacteria bacterium UBA3076
CGCTAATGGCTAACAGCTAAACGCATAGGTCGAGGTTTTTTGAGGAATAGGGAGCAAAAGACAGCGTGCCGGTCCTGATCAGATCAACTCACTCAAAATCTCTGCCGCTTCTCCGCCTCAGACGCGCGGCTGAAATACTCCTAAGGTCTATTGGACGACCTGATGCAGAGCTCAGCATCCTTCTTGTAGATGATGCTGAGATGGCGCGTCTCAACAAGCTCTGGTTAAAAAGGCCCTACCCTACTAATGTTATTTCATTCGGGCAGCAAGGAGCTGATTTTCCGCAATCGGAGAATGATCTGTTTGGCGATATAGTAATATCAATAGACACGGCAAGACGCGAGGCGGCGAATGCGGGCATGAACCTGGAGCAGAGGCTTGAGGCGTTATTGGTGCATGGTGTTGTTCATCTTCTCGGAGAAGATCACGAACTGGGCCCGGTTGAAGCAGAGCGTATGACACGTAAAGAGCAGGCATTATTAGATGCTTTGTATAAGGAGAAGGCAATGGCAGATCTCTGTATCAATGTTGATCACGTAGCCACAGTCAGGCAGGCAAGGGGGACCACAGAACCGGACCCTGTTACGGCTGCGGGAATAGTTGAGATCGCAGGCGCCGACGGTATCGTCGTCCACCTGCGGGAAGATCGCCGTCATATCCAGGACAGGGATGTCAAGTTGCTCAGACAGACCGTAAAGACAAGGCTCACCCTGGAAATGGCTGCGACAGATGAAATGATAGGGATAGCGTCTGATATAAAGCCCGACATAGTCACCCTCGTGCCGGAGGGTCGTGAAGAGCTCACGACAGAGGGAGGACTGGATGTGGTAAATCTTGAAAAATACCTGAGTAAAGCTGTAACCCGGCTACACGATGCAGGCATACCAGTGAGTCTTTTTGTCGATCCGGAGCAAAATCAGATTGAGGCTGCAAAACAGACAGGAGCAGATTGCATAGAGATCCATACTGGACTATATGCAGATGCCCCTTCTTCAGATATTAAAGAGAAGGAATTCGAACAAATAGTAATTATGGCAAGAACAGCCGGGGACTTAGGTCTGCGTGTTCACGCAGGTCACGGGCTCAACTATCGCAATACTGCAAGGCTTGCAGCAGTAAGTGAGATACAGGAGTTCAGTATAGGATACGCCATAGTAGCCCGGGCCATTTTTGTGGGAATGGAGAGGGCCGTGAGGGAGATGCTTTCTCTCGTCCAAAAAGGTTATATAGAGTAATTTTATGGTCCTGGGCCTCGGAATAGACATAGTTCACATCCCAAGGGTTGAAAAGGCCGTTAACCGCTGGGGTGAGAGATTTCTATCCAGGGTATTTACCAGTGAAGAATGCTCTTACTGTCTGAAGCATAAACAGCCGGCTCAGGGGCTTGCCCTCCGTTTTGCAGCAAAGGAGGCATGCTCCAAGGCCCTGGGTACAGGTATGAGACTCGGAGTAACCTGGCGTCAGATGGCCATTGCCCATGAGCCTTCCGGAAAGCCTGTGCTGCACCTTTCCGGCCCTGCATTGAAAAAGGCAACGGACATGGGAGCAAGCAACTGGCATGTAAGCCTTTCCCATGAAGGAGAATATGCCACTGCGGTGGTGATTATGAGCGGCTAATTAGTGCCTGAACGAAAAGGCCGTTCAGACACAATTTTGAATTCTTAATGTTGAATTTTGGATTAAGGTATATGTCTTTTAAATCTTCTTCCGCAATTCAGCATTCAACATCCAGCATTATCTATAAAATGTACATTTAATTCTATGGAGAATTAACAATGATTGTGCCAGTCATTTTATGTGGCGGCTCAGGTACCCGCCTTTGGCCGCTATCTCGTGAGGCTTATCCTAAGCAATTTTATTCACTGGTGGAAGACGTAACTCTGTTACAATCAACTATCAAACGCCTGTCCGGTCTCCCAAGTTGCAAAACACCTTTGCTGGTTTGTAACAATCAGCATCGTTTTCTGGCAGCTGAGCAGATGCGCCGGATTGGCCTGGAGTCTCCATCCATCCTGTTGGAGCCGATGGGGCGGAATACCGCGCCTGCAACGGCCTGTGCTGCCTTGAGTCTGATACAGCAGGAAGATGACCCTGTGCTGTTTGTGTTGCCGGCTGATCACATCATTACCGACATCCAGGCGTTTGGCCAGACTGTTGAAACGGGTGCTTTATTAGCCGAACAGGGGAAGCTGGTGACTTTTGGCATCATACCCACAGCACCTGAAACAGGCTATGGCTACATAAAGGCGTCAGACCGTCTGGATACTGACAATCCGGTTTTTCAGGTAGATCGTTTTGTGGAAAAGCCGGATCTTGATACAGCTCAAGATTATATTGAGTCCGGAGAGTACTATTGGAACAGCGGGATGTTCATGTTCAAGGCCGGCCGCTATCTTGAGGAACTGGAGCAATTTGCCCCGGAGATACTCACTGCATGCACTGCGGCCCACAAAAAGATTGTACAGGATCTGGATTTTTTGCGTCTTGATGCCAAGGCGTTTGCTGAGTGCCCCAGTGACTCTGTTGATTATGCAATCATGGAGAAGACGGATAGTGCTGTTGTTGTGCCATTAGATGCAGGCTGGAGTGATCTTGGTTCCTGGGCGTCTTTGCTAGAACTGGGTCCCCGCGATCAAGATGAAAATGTGGTCCTTGGGGATGTGGTGACCAAGGACGTCAACAACTGTTATCTGCGGAGTGAATCACGATTGCTGACTGCCGTGGGTGTAAAAGACCTGATAGTGGTGGATTCCTCTGACGCCCTGCTTGTTGTTCATAAAGACCGTGTGCAGGATGTCAAGGCCATTGTAAACCAGTTGAAGGCATCAGGACGAGAGGAATCCATAAGCCATCGCAAGGTCTATCGACCATGGGGGGCATATGAGAGCATAGAT
>DFBQ01000030.1 GCA_002367355.1 Deltaproteobacteria bacterium UBA3076
GCCAGGGAAAAGACAGGGCCGTCCTTGCACACAAACTGATCGCCGATATTACAGCGGCCGCACATGCCGATACCGCACTTCATGCGCATTTCCAGGGAGAGGATGATCCTCTCCGGAGGGAACCCCACTTTCTCAAGGACAGGCTGTGTAAACTTAATCATGATTGGCGGGCCGCATACAATGGCAATGGCGTCATCCGCACTGGTAATCTTCTGCTCTGTAATGGTGGGGACAAAGCCTATGTTGTATTTCCAGTCCGGATCATCCGTCCCGTCAACGGTGATATGCATATGGATATCATCCCTTTGCTCCCACTCTGCAAGCTCATCCTTGTAAAGCAGCATGCCAGGAGACCTGGCACCATATACCACGGTAATATCCTTGAACCTGGAACGGTTTTCCGGATGAAGCATGTAGATGATACTGGATCTCAATGTGGTAAAGGCAAAGCCGCCGCCTATAATGACAACATTCTTCCCTTCCATCTCTTCCCAGGGATACCAGTTGCCAAGAGGCCCGCGGATGCCCATCACATCGCCTTCTTTCATGTTGTGCAGGCGCGTCGTAACCAACCCGACCTTATTCACGGTAAAGGTTATATGTCCCTTCTCTGTGGGAGAAGACGCTATACCAATGGGACTTTCTCCCTTTCCTGCTATAGAAAGCTCTGCAAATTGACCGGGGGTGTATGAGAACTTCTTTTCATCCCCGGGGTTGAGAAACACAAACCTGAAGGTCTTGAGATTCCTGTCTTCAGTCTCTGTGATAATCTTATCTATACGAACCGGATAGGGTAGGTATGGGTTTTTCAAGAGTTTCTCCATGTTATTGATTCTCGTGCAAAAAGTCTCCAAGGCTGATTCCGCTCAAAATGCTTCAGATGCAAGGCGCGAAATTTCCGAGGAATAAGGCGTACTTAGACGTACGTCGTCGTGATGAGGAAATTGAAGCAACGCCGCAGATGAGGTATTTTCAGCGGAATCAACCATTCATCAACTCACAAACTTCCCTGATATCTATATTTGCCGGACAATTCCTGACGCACCTGCCGCATCCTGAGCATTGAACTCCGTTGTTGTACTTGTCCACATAGTATTTAAGCTTGTGCATAAATCGTTGGCGCACACGCTGGACCTTCCTGGCCCTTGGATTGTGACCTGAGCCATGGAGTGTAAAGAGCGGAAACATACAGGAGTCCCAGTTCCTGATCCGGTCTCCCTGTTTTCCCAGTACCTCGTCCTGGATATCAAAGCACCAGCAGGTGGGACACAGATATGTACAGGTGCCGCAATTAATGCACGCAAAGGCCACGTCATTCCAGAATGGTGCATCAAAAAGCTCGGTCTGCACCTTGTCCTTTAACTTGTCAATAGAGACTTTTTGCTCTATTTTATCTGCAGCACTGGCTGCCAGGTCTTCACCGACCTTCAGTGCTGTCTCATCTGCCTCTTTTCCACCTTGTGCCTTTTCTATGAATATCTCGCCTTTGTCTGTCAGGGCCTTTACAAGGAATGAGTCTCCCAGGTCGTAGAGAATCGCGTCTAACCCTTTCTCACTGAATGGGCCGCCACCTACAGAGGTACAGAAACACGTGGAGTCAGGGGCGTTGCACCCAAGTCCCACAAAAGTGGTTGATTCATACCGTTGTATCCACCAGGGATCTTGATACTCGGGATTATCAAAATTGAGTTTAACGATCTGAAAGGCATGGGCGTCACAGGGCCTTATCCCAACGACTGCCCGGGGAGAGTAGTCCTTTACGGATTCTCTAAGGATATTCGCATCAGGATCATCTTCATCCAGGGTGTATTCAAATATCCGCTCCGATTGGGGATACACCAGTGATTTTGGAGAGAGCCGTGTGTTTTTAAAATTAAAGTCAGGATTTTTCTTCTCATCCAGGGCCTTGAAGGTATGAAAGTCTCCATCCCTGACCGGAACAAATATATTGTAAGAGGATTTTAGGCCTGCTAATGCCTTTATCCACTCTTCTTTGGTATAGATCTTTTTTGTCATGAGGCGCTACCTTATGAAATCGTTGTAATCATCAGGCCGGAATACGTCTAAAAGGGGACGCTGATCCGGAGTCAGCCCGGCTTCCCAGGAAAAGAGCTCCTGCGCGTCCTTGTTGAGCTTTTTGGTAAACTGCCTCATGGGGATACCAACCGGACAGACCCTTTCACACGCGCCGCAGTCTGTGCACCTGCCTGCACAGTGATAGGCCCTCAATATGTGGAAGGTCATGGTATCAATAGGATCACTGCTTTTGCCTACCCACTGGGGATTTGATTCATCCACAAAACAGGTGGGACAGTAACATAAGGGACAGGCGTTTCTACAGGCATAACAGCGGATGCACTTGTCTATCATCCTGGTAAAGAAATTCCATTTTTTTTCTGGATCCATGCCTTCGATCTGTTTGACATCCTTATAGGCATCTACTTCAATTTGTTCCTCCACGGGCGGAGCAACCATCTCATCAAATATTACAGGGTTGCGGTGGGTACAGACCAGACAGTTGCGCTGGAGATAGTCTTTTTTATTGAATGTGTCCTCAAAATCTTTCCCTTTTACGGTGAAGGTCTCCCCCTGTTCTTTTATTTCAAGAATCTCTTTTTGCTTTACAGCCCTTTGCACGGCCCGGTGGTCGATCATGCCTTTACATGGGATGCCGACAATATAGAGTTGATCCCGGCTGATCTGGTTTTCTGTGATATGCGTAACGATGTTTCTGGAATTGCATCCATTGGCAACAATCCCTATCCTGTCTGTCCGCTTGGTCAGATAATTGCACAGGTTCAGCCCACAGTTACTATCCCAATGGAGTAAATCCACTTGATCGGCATTGCTGATGAGGACCGGCTGGTTCATCATAGGGACGCTCCCCTTCTTGTAACCGATGAACACATCCACCTTGTCTTCTTCGAACAGCTTCCTGGCAGTCTCCCTGATCTTCTTGGTGTACTCCAGCATTATGCTACCTCGGCCCTTTTCTTGATAAAGTGTTTCGCAGGCCCAAGGGCCTTTACTTCTTTTGCCACTTCCCGCGCTACATCAACATACTTCGTCGCCTCTGCAGATGATATCCAGGAGAAATGCAGCCTGCCTGGTTCAATCCCAATATGCTCCAGAAGCCCTTTTAACAGGGCGAATTTTCTTCTTGCATAGTAATTACCTTCCAGGTAATGGCAGTCTCCGGGGTGTCACCCGGAGACCCACACACCGTCAGACCCGTGACGGAAGGCAGCCAATATAAACTTCGGGCTCACACGGCCTGAACAGGGTACACGGATTATCCTGAAATTCGGGGGATACTGAAAACGGCTCACGCCTGCCAGATCAGCGGCTCCATAACTGCACCAGTTACAAAGAAAGGTCGTAATCTTCGGCTCCCAGTCGTTCATATTTTTCTCCTACACTTCATCAATCATGGCCATTATCTGATCCTGAGCAAAGCCCTTGAGATCTATGGCCCCGGATCGGCAGGATGCCACGCACAGGCCGCAGCCCTTGCACAGTACCGGATTTATCTCCGCCTTGCCTGCAAATCGTCCTCCTTCGATTATTGAAGGGGCATTGTATGGGCAGATGCTGACACACACCCCGCAGCTACTGCACCACATGGGGTTGATCCGGGCCACAGTGCCGCTCGCAAAGACCTTGCCTGTTGCGATGAGGCCGGATGCGCGGGACGCTGCTGCCAGGGCCTGCGCAATGCTCTCGTCAATGGATTTTGGATAATGCGCCAGTCCACAAAGAAAGATTCCATCAGTTGCAAAATCAACCGGTCTCAGCTTGGCATGGGCCTCAATGAAGAATCCATCATCATTTACAGGGACCTTGAAAAATGTGGCCAGTTGTCCTGCTTCAGACGGCACAATAGCAGTTGCAAGCACAAGAAGATCCGCCCGGAGGATAACAGGCCTTTTCAGGATATGATCCTCCAGCTCGATCTCCAGGGCATCCTTTCCTCCACTCACCTTTGGCTTGGATTGCAGATCATAGCGAAAGAATATAACTCCCTTTTCCCTGGCCTCTCTGAAGAGGTCTTCCCGCTCCCCGTATGTCCGCATGTCGCGATACATTACATACACGTCTATTTCCGGATTGCGCCGTTTGAGCTCCAAAGCGCTCTCCACAGTGTGGGTACAGCACACGCGGCTGCAATAGGGACGGTCAGGTTCACGAGAGCCAACACACTGGATAAAGGCTGCTGATTTGATTTCCTTGAGTAACGGATCATCCTGAACGAACCGTGCATCCATTTCCAGATGGGTGAGCACACGGGAATCTTTACCATAGAGGTATTCAACGGGCTTGTATTCATGACCACCGGTGGCGACTACCGCCACTCCGTGCTTTAGCTCGACTTCTTTATCTCCGTTTTTTAAGGTGGAGGAGAAGTTGCCTACAAAACCGTCCACATTGGTAAGCTCGGTGGATCGGCACACATGGACTTGAGGACTTTTTTCTATCTCGTCTGCAAGATCTTTCACATAGGCCTGGATGTCTTCACCCTTCCAGGTCTTATTGAGAAACCTGGCCTGACCCCCCAACTCCTCTGAGCGCTCAACCAGATGGACCTCATAACCCTGGTCTGCCAGGTTTTTCGCACACACCATGCCGGCAACACCGCCGCCGACCACCATAGTGACCGGTTCCAGACCCAGTTCAGTGTCCGGAAGGGGTTCCAGCAGGGCTGCCTTGGTAACTGCCATTCGCACGAGGTCTTTTGCCTTTTCCGTGGCGGCTGAGGGGTCCTTGCCATGCACCCATGAGTCCTGATTACGGATATTGGCCATTTCGAACAAATACTTGTTCAGCCCGGCATTCATCAGGGTTTCCTGAAACAAGGGCTCATGGGTCTTGGGGGTACATGCAGCAACCACCACCCGGTTGATCCCCTGCTCCTTGATCACCTCGGCCATCTTTACCTGTGTATCCTGGGAACAGGTGTACATGTTGTCTTCAGCATATGTGACGTACGGGAGCGTCCTGGCATAATCCCGCACTTCCGGCACGTTCACTACACCGGCGATGTTGATGCCGCACTGACACACGAATACCCCGATGCGCGGAGGCTCGCCGATCACATTGGTCTCCGGCGGCATCTCCTGAACCTGGGTCTGTGTCCAACGGCTCTCGCTCAAAAGCACACTGGATGCCGCTGCGGCTGCAGATGCTTCCATAACAGACTGGGGGATGTCTTTTGGTCCCTGGATCGCCCCGCATACAAAGACACCTTCCCTTGTAGTTGCTACAGGTGCAAAGCTGTCTGTCCTGGCAAAGTTGTATTTATCCAGCTCGATCCCGAGACGTCCGGCAAGCTTGACGCTTTCCTCCCCCACCTGAAAGCCCACGGAAAGCACTACAAGGTCAAAAATCTCGCTCTTCAGCTCACCGCTGTCATCAACATATGTTATCTCAAGGTTACCGTCTTCTACCGGGTTAACGGTGTGAATGCGCGAGCGGATAAACCGCACACCGTGCTCATCACGGGCCCGGTTATAATATTCCTCAAAATCTTTGCCGTATGTCCGGATGTCCATGTAAAAAATAGTCGGTTCTACATCCCCGTGTGCGTGCTCCTTGGCAATGACCGCTTCCTTGATGGCGTACATGCAACAGACACCGGAGCAGTAGGCATTGCTGCATTCATGGGTATCGCGTGAACCCACACACTGGAGCCAGGCAATTTTTTTGGGCTCTTCGCGGTCATAGGGCCTCATCAGATGGCCCATATACGGCCCGGATGCGCTCAGAATCCGCTCGAACTCCATGCTGGTGATCACATTGGGAGATTTCCCATAGGCGAATACTTCCTGAACTCCGGGATCGAACAGTTCGTTCCCTACTGCAAGGATCGCAGCTCCCACTTCAAGCTCTGTCCTTTTCGGCTTCTCATCATAATTAATCGCCCCGGCAAGACAGATCTTTTCACAGAGCCCGCACCCGATGCACAGGTCCCTGTCTATGGAGTATGCCAGAGGGACTGCCTGGGCGTATTTGATGGACGTGGCGGCCCTGATATCCAGACCGCAGTCGAATTCATTCACACAGTGTACAGGGCAGGCCTGGCTGCATTGCCCGCACCCGGTGCATACATCAGGGTCTATATACCGGGGATGATTAATAAGCGTGGCATTGAAATGCCCGGCCTCACCATCAAAGGATTCAACCTCTGAGTTGGGGATGATATTTATATTAAGATGCCGGCCGACCTCGACCAGTTTGGG
>DFBQ01000010.1 GCA_002367355.1 Deltaproteobacteria bacterium UBA3076
GTGATGGCTACTACAAATGTGGTCAGGACGTAATTGGGGGACGGGACGTAATTGGGGGACGTAATTGACTAGCTTGACCTACTCTTTCATTCTCGTTGTAATTGCCTTGGAAATGGCAGACATAGAAACTCCGAGCTGTCGGGCTACTTCTGCCAAGGGGATTCCATAATCCTGTACCAATTGATACGCTATCTGCAGCCTGACCTGTGAGATACAACCACGGCGATTACCCATTCGAAGTTCCTTTGGATTGACGCCTTTTTTCTTACATTTTGTTTGGGGGGTCGTTTCTGAATAAACCTAATTCTGAAAAATTCAAGCGGCTACAACGCTGATTTTCGCACGATGCCGGGAACGGGGCTTTGGCTTTACCACGATTTCCACATCTCGACCAAGGTCATTCAAAAATTTGAACAGACGTTCCGTTGAAAAACCTGATAAGCGTCCTCGCATAAGGGCCGAAACTTTTGGTTGATCGATACCAAGGAGAGCCGCCGCTTCATTTTGGCTCATGTGACGCTTGGATATAATTTGACTTATCCGGCGAGCAAGCTCTGCTTTTGCCAACGCCTCTTCCGGATTGGCAACTCCAAGATCAGCAAAGACATTTCCACTGCTTTTTTCCACCTTAATATCATCATTCATGCTTTTTCTCCTTTCTTGTGGAGTTCTTTTGCTCTTCTTAGCCTCGCCCTAATTAAGTCAATATCCGCTTTAGGCATGGCAATGCCCTTCTTCGATTTCTTTTGAAAAGCGTGAAGCGCATACACCACTCCGGCCAACTTCACAGTATAAACTGCCCGGTAGGTATCACCGTCATAATCGTCAACGACTTCCAGGATTCCTGCTCCCTTGAACCCCTTTAACGGCTTGGCGTCTGGATGCTTGCTTCCAGACTGAGCAACATGCAAGGCATAACCCATTACACTGCATACTTCCGCAGGAAATTTTCTCAAATCTTCTTTCGTACTTCCTATCCAAACAAGCGGTCTGTACCTGGGATTATCCATAATTAAAATATGCCAGATATAGCATATTAATTCAACCCCTTTTTTTGGGTTGTGAAAAATGTGGGACGTTTTGGCCTGGTTTAGCGACAAAGAGGTGCGGGCCAAGAAAGACTATCGTCACGCCCGAGAGATAGCCACTTCAGATCCGGAATGTAAGTGGACTGAATCGGCCCTGGCAGAAAAATTAGGCGTTATCCAGCAAACCGTCAATACCTGGATCTTGGATATCCGTGCCTGCAGAAAACAAGCAGAAATACCATTATCCATCGTTTGAGCCGCCCTGGATGAATACAGGAAATGATCGCGAAGGTGGTGGGATTAGATCGAAGTGTAATTTCAAGAAATGTGCAAAATACCAAAATTGGTAATATGCACAATCTCCTCTCTCAGGGCCATGACATGGATTATATCGCCAGGCATTATAACATGGACCTTCCGCTTGTTTGGGCGTTGCGATTAGAAGGAAAGACTGATCAGGAAAAATTCAAAGAACCTGGCTGGGGATTGCCTGGGACATATTTAAGGGTTATTCTGATCAGGTTTTCTCCTTTTTTGATTGTACCGGCTTACGTCCCCCCAAATTCACTATTTTGATGTCCTTTTTTTTGTAAAGCTCAAAATGGAAATCCGTTGTGTAAATTTCCTTACAGTTTTTCTCAAGTAGAGTGCCTAAAATAAGGGAATCAAGACCTGGAATACCTAAACCATATGAAAGGTGAGCGGCTTTTGAGACAACTTCTTTAGTTAATGTGGCTACTTCAACAGAGGCTTCTATATCCTCCATTATTGATGGCCATTCCTTAAAATTGCCCTGCAGGAGCTTTTTCTGAATTTCATATAAGACTACAATTGAAGTCACAATTTCCTTCTCTTCCCATATGCTTAAAGCAATTGGATGTTCGATCTCCAGGGCAAAAAAGAAACCTGTATCAACGCCTGCAAACATCAGCTTCAGTCCTTTCTTTATGTAGTTCATTCCATTCTTCCATACCGCCTAATGGTTTCTTTTTTCTAAAGTTTTCTAACACTCTTGCCCTGGCTTCCTTTCTTTGTTCAAGCCCCAGGGAAATCTCTACTGCCTGACTTATTATCCGTGATACAGGAAGGTTTTCTGCCCTGGCTTTGGCCCGAACTGCATTCAGAACTTTTTCGTTCAGATAACAGCTTACTGCTGGCATTTTTGTCTCCTTATCTAAATTTCATATGATATGATATCATGATACGATCATTTTTAAAGAGTATTTGTGGGCATTCACAGGTTCAGGGTTCACTTAGGCGGGAGGTGCGACATTCAAGATGGGGTGAAGAAGCCCTGGCAGAAAAATTAGGCGTTATCCAGCAAACCGTCAATACCTGGATCTTGGATATCCATGCCCGCAGAAAACAAGCAGAAACACCAGTATCCATCGTTTGCGTCGCCTTGGATGGACACAGGGAAAAATCTCAGACACAATTGGATTGAGCCGGAATCGTGTATCAGAAATTATTGGAAATACCAATTTTGGTAATATTGACAAT
>DFBQ01000190.1 GCA_002367355.1 Deltaproteobacteria bacterium UBA3076
CAAGAAGCGTCCGTTGGGTATTCCGATGTTGACTGCATACTGCACCTCCTACAATTCAGTTTTGGAACATCAAACAGGTTTTACCACAATTCTGGATGAGTTACAGACCCATTCGAATAATTTCTTTTCCTTATCAGCATCAAGTTTGATCCAATAAGGGGAACCACGATCAATCCTACGTGCTTGGACTATGCGGCGTTCGATCCAGTAATATACGACGCCGATGCTTACGCCAAATTTTTTGGCGGCTTCTTTGACTGTAATTTCATCGGCCTGCTTTAGCTCTGGAGCCGGTATGTCATGCTTAAATCTTATCCATCTGACCTTGGAAATGTTGAAAGGCTTTCCTGTAGCGCTTAAAACGCCTTCCTGGTTTAGTTTTTCGACAATCTGATGATCCGAAAGAGTCATAGCCAGATTCCTGATTTTATCCACGATCTCTTTCGGATATCTCAGCTGGTCACAGAACCGAGGGGGGAGGCTCAATGGAATATCTTCACAGGCGCCCCCTTGCCAACGAAGATGCAGCATAAGCTGCTTGGGATCGGAGAGTTTTTCGATCGTTATGTCCTTGATAAGTAATCGTAAAATTCGTTTACGGTCCTTCGCTCGGGTGGTACGGGCATTCCATAGGCGAGGGAGATCCTTGACTGAAGAAAGGATTTTCTTTTTTTGCTCCTCTGTGAGGGTCTGTGTTTCAGCCTGTTGATATTCGGCATATTGCTTTTTAACTTTCTCCAAATTGACCAGCGTCTGGTTCCACCGACTTTCCAACGAGGACGCAACCAGACGGTTCGATGGATCAACCTCTTCATAGCGCCTTTGGGCAAGTTGTGCCTCATATTCGGCTCTTTGTATTTTCATCTCCCATTGATGATTTACCGCCTTGTCCCGCAGATCCAATTGATGAATCGCCTTTAATGCAATATCGACTTCGGCTGGTTGAAGCACCTCTAATACCCGTTTGGAAACAGCATTGTCTACCAAGTCACAGCGAATGCACAAACCTGACTTTGTAGAAAGGCCTTCACGCTTCAGATAATTGCATTGATAAACCGGATAGATTCCACCGTTGCCCGTGTAGCGCACGGACAGACGCCGGCCACATTTTCCGCAAAGAAGCAGTCCCTGACATAAGGCCAATCCTTCTCTTGCTGGACCACTCAAAAGATTCTCCTCGCCATTTGTTCGATTCTTCTGCAGTGTCATTCGGTTATCAAGATACTCCTGCCAACTGATATATCCTGCATGATGATCATGGATGACTACAGACCACAGTGACATTGGCACTTTCGTGCATTTAGTTCGAATGTCGCCATCCGGGGTTATATATCGTTTGTATTTATATCGCCCGTACACGTATGTCCCTGCATAGGCAGGGTTCTTGAGTATTCCAAGCGCTCGGCTGTGCGTCAGATGGCTCCAGATGAGCTTGCCATTCCAAACCCCACCATAAGCTCTTTTAGGGAACTGCATGTCTTGTTTGGTAAATCGGTGAACTACACCATAAGCGCTGCCGGTTTCCCCGAAGGCATCAAACACCAGCTTTACTGCCCCGCGGATTTCCTCATCCGGGTCCAGAACAATATTGTCTTGGTCATCATAACATAAACCTACTGGTTGAGGAGATTTCAATAGTCCCTTTTTTGCTTTGTTCAATTTACCGCCCTGGAGGCGGGCGCGGATGAAGTGAAGTTCCGCCTGAGACATCGTCCCTTTCAATCCCAACAGCAGTTGGTCGTTGAAATCGGCTGGGTCGTAACACCCATCCTCGTCGATGATTAGAGTATTGGTTAATGAGCATAATTCCAGAAGACGATGCCAATCGGCGCAGGAACGAGCCAGTCGGGATGCCTCCAGGGCCAACACCGCCCCAACCTTGCCCATTGAGACATCGGCAACCAGTATCTTGAAATCTTCTCTGCCCATCATTTGAGCTCCTGAAACACCGAGATCCGCATCGAGAACCCGGACCATCGCCTCGGTCCAGCCAAGTTCCCTGGCTTTGTCCCTCAGGGCATATTGTCGCTCGGTGCTCTCCTGATGGTAGCGAACTTGGTTCATTGTTGACTGGCGGATGTAAACGTAGGCGGGCTGGTTTATGTGGTGATCCTGTATTTTGGAAATCATAATCTACCTCCGTGTTTGAAGTTTCCTGCGACACTACATTTAATTGTTCGCTGATCATATTGGCAACCAATGTGGCGACCGCGTCGATATCTATGTCTATAGCAGGGGCGGAATACATGCTTGTTTCTTACAGTTTCTCTCTGCGGCGGAGAAGTTCGGAATTGATAGCACAGATTTCTTTCAGGATTTCTTTGATGGATTGATAGTTCGCCAGGTAGGCTTCGACTTGTTCGCAGTAGTCCTGGGGGACATAGTCCATCTGAGGGTTTTTTCCTGTTTTGCTGATTGAAAGATAATATTTGGGCCCATGCCCTGGCCCTTTGGCACACCGGCAGCCAGGTTTTCCACATCTCTTGTAGCGTTCGATCAGAGATCCTCGAAGGATGGCCTCCGCGGGCGGTAGTCGGCGGACCAGAGCTTTTCGTCTTCTGCGTAATGATGTGGCAGATCGATTCTTCACAAGTATCAGACCACGTATATAACTGGTCTGAAAATAGCCTATCCATTTTCATGTGTCAACCCTTTTTTAATTTTTTCGTGCGAATATTTTCTACGAGTTCGATCACGGCCAAAAGGGATGGGGTGCTAAAGACGGGATCATTGATATTCAGCGAATTATAAGGGGATGGCTTTGCGTGGTCAGTCCACTCCTGGTTGACCGTCAGCGTTCCCCCCGATGTTCCACGCAGTATTAGAGTCTGAATCCCAGAGACTTCCCTGACCTTAAGTATTTGAAACCGTTGATCTCGCCGTGGATGAAAAGGATGCGTGATCGTTGCCCATCCCAACTTAGCGCTGTTACAAAGTGCATCGCGCTGTGAACGTGCC
>DFBQ01000198.1:0-11101 GCA_002367355.1 Deltaproteobacteria bacterium UBA3076
TTGGTTTGCTATGAAGGATGCCAATTTTTCAATAACTTTAGATAATATACTATCACTGGCACCTTCTGTCATTGCGAGAAGCCTTGGCGACGAAGCAATCTCCTTGCTATGAAAGAGATTGCTTCGCTTCGCTCGCAATGACAGCAACCCCACTTTATTGAGAAGTTACGAAAATAATTACTAAGGTCAGAGATCATAGGAAATGATCCTTTATAGACATAAGTAGTTGAAAGTACAAGCAAAAGGTTTCTCATAATAAATTGTGCAATATAGAACTATAACCTATGGATTTTATAGATATTTATCTAAAATTTTGCACATTTCTTTTTGAGAAAACAGGGCATTTCCTATGATCTCTGAAGGTACTAAATTATCAGTAAGGCAATTTTTGCTATTTGTAAAACAATTTGGGTGCGGCTCTTTTAGAACAACGATAGGTATCAATAAATTCAATCACTTGTGGATGATCAGAGAATCAAAACGGGGCTCTCCAGACGACTTATGAGTTCGAATCGTCCATAGGTACCAAGGTGACCAGGGGACATACCACTCATCTGGCACGGACACAGTTTTTTAAGAAATGAAGCCCCGCAGAGAAAAAATCATAACATATCAGTAGGTTGTTGTGCCAATCCCCAAGAAGACAATTCTCGGAGATAGCCCCATGGATTTGGGGCATTGGTCAGCGAGCCTTGGCTATAACTCATTGATATTTAAGGATCTACATGTCGTTCCAAAAGAGCCGCACCCAAACAATTTAACAATATAAGGAATACAAAATGGTTGTTACAAAAGAAAAAATTTTGGATGTACTAAAGAAGGTGAAGGACCCAGGCCTCAAAAAGGGCCTTGTGGAGCTTGGGATGATTAAAGATATTGAGATAGCCGGCTCAGCTGTCCGTGTTACTGTGGCCCTTACTATGGCCAGCTGTCCTATGAAGAATCAGATTAAGGATGATGTTGAGAAGGCTATACACAGCGTAGAGGGTGTGAGTGAGGTCAAAGTAATCCTCACCACCATGACATCTGAGGAGAGAGCAAAGCTGTTAGGCCAAGAGCCATCTGAGATGCAAGGAATAGAAAAGGTAAAGTGCATAATTGCTGTTGCCAGCGGAAAGGGTGGGGTAGGCAAGACCACCATTGCTGTGAATCTAGCAATTGCGCTTTCAAAAAAGGGTTTTAAGGTAGGTATCCTTGATGCTGATATGCATGGCCCGGATGTTCCCATAATGCTTGGCATCGATGAGCGGCCCTTAGGTTCTAAGGGCATGCTTCTACCAATTGAGAAATTCGGCCTCAAGGTTGTATCTACAGCTACTTTAGCAGGGGAGGGGGTGCCGATAGTCTGGCGAGGCCCATTGGTAAACAAGGCTATTAAAGAATTCCTGGGACATGTGGCGTGGGGAGAGCTGGACTATCTATTGGTAGACCTGCCTCCCGGCACAGGAGATGCTCCTCTGACTATGGCGAAATTAGTTTCTCTTGACGGTGTCATAATAGTCACCACTCCTCAAAAGGTTGCCCTTGCCGATGTGCGTCGATGTATCGGTCTATTCGTAGGTCAAGATGTCCCGATCTTTGGGATAGTGGAAAACATGTCTTTTCTTCGTGTTCCAGGTGTATCTGAAGGACAAATCCTGGAGGTGTTCGGTAGTGGAGGGGGAGAAAAAATTGCCAAGGCATTCAAGGTCCCTTTATTGGGTAAGGTTCCTTTGGACCAGAAAATCAGAGAGGGAGGTGATATAGGTAAACCAATGACCCTCAATGCTGATAGCGAGTGTGCCAAGACATTTGACAGTATAGCGGAAGAGCTGTTGAAACATATAAGAAAATAACTTAGATTATTAACTTAATATGTATATAATGTAAGTTTTAGGCATCTGGAAATTACAATGTCAAACAGGGTTATCCCTCAAGCTTCAAAGGCCTTTGAAGAAATCGCAGAGGCCTATGACTCCTGGTATGATGATAATCCCCTTTTTCAGTGTGAACTTAATGCCTTAAACGAGGTCGTTTCAGTATCTCCCCTTTCTTTGGAGGTGGGTATAGGTTCCGGGCGTTTTTCTCATGCCCTTGGTATACGATACGGCGTGGATCCAGCTCCTGGGCTATTGGCACTGGCCAAGAATCGCGGAGTAGTCTCTATACAGGCCATGGCCGAAGCCTTACCATTCAAAAAGAACAGCCTGGAGCAAATATTTTTCATCTTTTCCCTTTGTTTTTTAGAAGATTCGTTTAAGGCCTTGCAAGAAGCAGCAGGTGTTCTCAAGAGAGGTGGCTTATTAATAATCGGATTTGTACCCAAGGATTCAAATTGGGGAAGCCTTTATGAACAAAAGAAACAGGAAGGACACCCTCTTTATAAATACGCCTCGTTTTTTTGTTTGGAAGACCTGTTGTCAAACATTGAAAAGGCGCATTTTCGAATAGTAGGTGGGGTTTCCACTCTTTTCCAATCTCCAAAATTGAAAAAATATCACACAGAGAAGCCTAAAAAAGGCCTACACTCCAAAGCCGGATTCATTGTTTTGGTAGCTGAAAGACTTTGAACATTCTTGATGGAGGGGCAAACCATGATAGATACTGAGACCGGATTGCGAAATATAGAGGGCTTTATTGAAAATCTTAAGCGTGAGCTCGTCCGGGATAGAGAGCACAAATATCGGACAACTCTGCTTCTTGTAGAGGTGGATGATAGAATAAGCGCGGATGAACTTTACAAGGGGTCCAGCCTTGAGGAGGTTTCTAACGATCTTTCCGAAATATTAAGAAACAATGATTCCGTATATAGGATAGCTAAAAATAGGCTTGTTGCTATCTTGCCGGCAACATATGAGGCAGGAGGGGAGGCGGCTGCCTTGAGGCTCAAGAGGTTGATTCCAAAAAAAATCAAAGAGCGTCTGAATATACCTTTTTCCTTATCTGTTGGTGTTCTGAGTATAGACCCGCAAGAAGTAACGGATCATACAAAGTTGCTTGACTCTCTTGAAAAAGACCTCATTAGAGATCAAGAGTGTCAAAAACTTGACTTTGACTTAGTTAAAACGGAGCCAAAAAAAGAAAAAACAAGGCATGTTGTGATATTAGGCACCAAATCTCAAGAATTGAATGTAGTGGCTTCTATTTTATCACTTAAAAAAGATTGCGAAGTTCATTTCACTATTAGCCGGGAAAAGGGCCTTAATGCCTTAAGAGGACAAAGAAAAGGAGTTCTGATTATCGATCCTGATATCTCTTTGGAGTCCGGGCTTGAGATATGCAAAAAGGTACGTTCAGATCGAGAGTTACATGATATATATATTATTTGCCTTCAGAAAAATTCCAACTTGGATTCCGGAATTAAGGACTTGTCTGTATTAGCAGATGAGGTCCTGCCGGTAGACATTGGAATAGACCAGATTGTTAGAAGTGTTTCATCTGGTTTCAGGGTTATGGATCTTAAAAAAGAAATTTCAAAAATTCCTATGCTTCTTGATATTCTTGATTTTATTGGGCGCGCATCTCACCAATTAAACCAGCCGTTACAGATAATTATCGGAAAGATCGAAATTCTGCTTTTAGAAGAACATGGGAATGTTGCCGCAACGTTAAAAGAAATTCGAAAACAGGCCTTGCGCACAGCAGACATCAATCAAAAAATCAGTCGCCTAGTAAAACACGATATTTCCAGAACGCACTGAGATCACTGCAAAATTAGCGAACCCAACAAAATTAGTTGCAAACCGACGGTTTAACCCAACCTACAATTTGTCATTTAGGTAGTTAAACAGTATTTATTTTACATAATATATCTTATGCGACATTAACAATAACGGAGAAAAAATTGCCTCCTGCCTTCCGGTGTCTTTTATTCTGAAAATCTGTTGAGCCTCTGTTATTTGTGGTCTTGGCTTTTGCGGAAAAAACGTGAGGTCGTAGCTAATGGCATCTTAATCTTTGTTTGGGAGGGAAAAATATTGTCTTGGTTTATTATAAATCCTTTATGAGATCCTTCAGCATGCTCACCGCGACCTTATCAGCGTCTACTTTATAAGTACCCTTCTGAACCTGTTCTTTTAATAATTGTATCCTGGCAGCCCGTTCAGGGTCTGGAATATTCATTGCTGCATTTACCTTCTGCAACAATCGAGAGCCTGAAGACAGCTTATCTTTATCTGCTGAATTCGAATTTTTCATGTCTAAAAGCTCCTGATCAATAAACCTTTCTAAGTACGCTCCGCACTTTTTTTTCTCGCACCTTGCAGTCAAACAAAATCCATGAGTTTTGCGAGAGGCTATATCTTATTATTATGATCGGCAAAAATACACAATGTCATGAATTTTGTACGTTATTACAATTCCATCTCGCAGGTATAACCATGGAAGATACTATTGTCTTTAGCTACCAGGAAAAATTGACAGGCGTGAAGACTCAGTACGACGCCATAGATAAGATTCGGATGAGCCAATTAATTATTTTTTTGGCTCATCCACGGTCTTATTCCAGAATTCGTATGTTTTGATCGTAGGCGAACTTTACCTGAACACAGGATATGGACCCCGAAAAAAATTCCGGACTCAAAAAGTAGAATCCAGCCACTACTACCTTTCTGGCTGATATAGCCAGCTTAATCGCAATAGTCACCTTCTTTTACTGGTTTTACTCGACGTGAGCGCCTTTTATTCCACTGATTCGGACAGCTTTGTCCCAGGCTTGAATTTTACTACTTTCTTGGCAGGAATTTCCATGGGCTTTCCTGTGCGCGGATTGCGACCTGTACGTGCTTTCCTCTCAGTTACGGAAAAGGTCCCAAAACCTACCAGGGTCACCTTCTCCCCTGCGTTGAGTGCATCAGTAACAGCTTCCATAAATCCATTTAGTGCCTTGTCTGCAGCAGTTTTGAAAATGCCGGATGACTTTGCCATACGATCTACCAGTTGTCCCTTGTTCATGTTACCCTCCATTTATATTATTTTATGTTATGTTATACTTTGATCCTCAGATATAAATAGCGAAATCCGATATTCTGTAAAAAGCCTTGAATTTTCGTCCATTGCCCTTCTACATCTAACCTTTCCTCTTCCGAAACCTCCAAATACGCACTATTTCCTTCCACGCAAAATTTTGTATTCCCCATCTGCATGTCCGTTAGCAACTCTTCGGCAGATTCTATCTTTTTAATTAAATTTTGTGTAATAAAAGTTCCGGTGATTACTCTGGTCGCAAGGCATGACTGACTATGCCGGTCCCATGTTGGCAGACATAGCTTGGCACTCAATCTCCTTATATTATTTTTATTTAGATTACAATATACAAGAGGAATTTTTACTGAAAGTTCATGTATTGCCTTGAGGCCCGGTCTATCGCTATTAAGGTCATCCAACTGGGTCCCGTCCAGCAGATTCGAAATTCCATATTCTCGACAAATTGACCATAGTTCATGGTACATTGCATACTTGCAATAATAGCATCTGTTACTCCCATTTTCCCAAATACAATGGAAATCAAATGGATACCAAGGCACTTCCCTAAGCGGCAGGCCGATTCCATTAGCAATGCTATGTGCCCAAGTCCGCTCCTTTCCGGACAGAAAAGGTGATACAAGGAGAAAGGGAACAACTTGCCCAACACATGCGTCCTTCGCCATTCTCAGCAGATAGGTACTGTCTACTCCACCCGAAAAAGCAACGCCGACCCCGCCTTTTATGCTACTCAGGTATTCTATCAATAATTCAGAGCTTCTTGATTTGTTGATCAAACCTTGATTTTGGTTGGCAAGAATTCCTGTGGCTCTCCAAGTACAAATCGGCCCTCACTAATCCATTTTTTGAGTATTTCCGCAATCTCCCGTGCCCTGACATAGCTGGACAGAGGAGCGGTCAGGACGTCTTTCCCTCCTATCCTTATGGTTCCGCTTCTTAATTGTGCATAAGTGACTTCCGCAAGGCATGTGCTTTTTCCCAGGGGATAATCATGACCGTAATCAACTACCTGGGTTACAATATCCTCATCGGATATAGCTGTTCGCATTGCCATCTCTTCGTTGAGAATGGGTATTGGTATTCCGAGCCCTACAGCAAGGGAGCATCCGTAACCAAGGATACTCACACCCACTAACCACCTGGGATGCATCTGTTTGAGATCGCCAGTGACCATAAGCGTGCCTGCGGGTTTACGCGGCAGACCTTTTTCATTTCGCCGAATATCAGGATTATGCTGAGTCCCGGCAGAAAGCACATAACCCGGCCCACCGCCCAAAAAAATACGCGTGCCAGTGCCGATAGTTTGATAATATGTGTCATTCAGTAACGGACTTAACTGCCCGGAAGTGCAGTAGTTAGCATTGCCAAGCCTTGGTCGCAAAGTGCCCATGTATGTATAAACGGTTCTTTTGGTAACATTTACTGCGCAGTTATAATTCTGGCATGAATTTCTAGGATTACAAAGCCGGGCAAAAGGCAGATCCGCAAGGGTGACTTTTTTATCTAAGCACCGGCTTGGATAACAATGGGTCCCGTAAGACTCGGCTGTCAAATTTATTGACTTGCCAGCCACTAAATCCTGTATTACATGGCCGCCTCCGTGGAGAAACTCACCAGGATAGACATTGTTGAGAGGATCGTTGTGGCGAGGTTCTGTAGCCCCTAAATACACATCCACTGCAGCAAGACCAGCATAGGCCGGCACGCCGTTAAGCCATACTTTGGCGGCCTTTATCCCAGGCACACAGGGCCCGAGGTTGATGAAAGCCCCTGAAGAACACATCGGGGAAAAAGTACCGGTAGTCACAACGTCCACCTTTCTTGCCGCTTCAACTTCCCCATGTTTCCGGACAATGCCGATCATCTCCTCGGCAGTAACTACGACTGCTTTCCCGGATCGGATATTTTTGTTTATTTCTTGAAAAGTTTTATTGACTTGATAGTGAGCCATGCTCAAATTCCGTAGCTGTTTTAGTCCAGTATAGAAACTACCTTGTGGTCTTCATCCTCTAGTGCCTGGACAATAGCCGACAGGTCTCCTTTTTCCAGCCTGATGTAATAGATCTTTTTTTTGGATGTCAGCGCTTCTAGCCCCACACTAATTACCTTTCCCCCCATCTCACGAATCAGTCGAAGCACGTCATCAAGCGTCCCGCCTTTTTCAGATAGAATGATATCCAACCGACAACTTTCCTTCAAAAGCCCAAAGAGTTCTATAAAGGCTGCAAGTATATCAGTAATGGTGAGTATTCCAATCAATCGTCTTTTTTCAAGAACAGGTAAGCCACCGATTTTGTATTTGTAGATCAACTGTGCTGCAGAATCAATACTGGCATTGGGATCCACTGTAATAGGGTTCACTATCATAACGTCTGAAATGGAAAGTTCGTGAACCATGGAGGGGAAAAAATATTGTCGCAAGTTGCTTTCAGTAACCAGCCCTTGCACTGAGCCATCTTCTACAACAGGCAAATGCCTTATGGAATGCTGGTGCATTAGCTTTACCGCTGAACTGATAGAGGCCTGAGGGCTGATGGTTATTATGTCTTTGGCCATCCAGTTTTTGACTTTCATTATTCCCTCACTCAAAAAACATCTTACACGGTAAATCCCCTATACCCTTTCTCAAGGGCGGAGAATGGGGAAAGTTGACAAACATATCTTATGATACAGCAAATATCATTGCAAGTCTGAATCCGGCTCCAATGCTTACATACTCAAACTTTGTGACTTTGCAAGAGGCGCTATTGACTTATTTTATGCAATCCCTTATGAGTGACGCATTAAATTTTTTCTAATGGGGAGATCAAATGTCCAGGCACAAAAAGATCGAAAGGCATAGAGAAATCGAAAGAAGACGTAAAAGACGTGAAAAACGACGTAAATTGCGGGCTAAAGGACTGCTGCCTCCATCTGATTCGTAATACCCCTACCCTACCCTACTCAGACACAATTTTGAATTCTAAATTTTGAATTTTGAATTAAAAAAGGGGATAACCTCAGAGATTCAAGCTCGATTTACAATGGCTGCAAAGGCTCCTGCGCCAAAGCCGTTGTCTATGTTTACTACCGCAACCCCTGTGGCACAGGAATTAAGCATGGTAAGCAACGGAGCGAGACCCTGGAAATTGGCCCCATAGCCCGTACTGGAAGGGACTGCCACCACAGGAGCACTGACAATGCCTCCAAGGATGCTCGGCAATACGCCATCCATTCCCGCCACAGCTATTATGACACTGGCCTGGCGTAATTCGTCCAGATGATCAAGTAATCTGTGAATACCAGCCACTCCTACATCATAGATTCGTTTAAAAGGATGTCCCATAAGCTCCAGGGTCAGACAGGCTTCCTCTGCAACGGGGAGATCAGCCGTACCGGCGGAAACCACCAGGACAGTTCCTTTATTTGACGGTCTGGGTCTGGAATCTTTTCCCGACCAGGTCAGTGATTTGGGTATTGGGTGAAATTCTATCTCTGGTATAGTTTGGACAACAAGCTCTGATTGTTCCTCTGATACCCGTGTCACAAGTACCGGCCCGCCAACAGAAATCAGCTTGGAAACAATGCCTACTAATTGTTCACATGTCTTCCCAGGTCCGTAAACGACCTCTGGAAACCCCTCTCTTATGTGTCTGTGGTGATCAAGACAGGCCCAGCCCAGATCCTCAAAAGGGAGTTTTTTAAGGGCCTCTATTCCCAGGTTTACAGATAGATCGCCCGCCCTTATTTTCTCCAGCAGATCCCGGAGCTTTGTCTCATTCATGAAGATAAATTGGTTTAAGATTTGTTGTTAACTTATGAATATACTGTATGATTTATGAGGTGGAACCTATAGTTCCTTTAAGTATTCCTTGAGGGGAATCAATTGTTGCTCAAATTGATCAGTGATTTCAGAAGATATCCGAGACCACTCCTTTTGAAATTCAGGCAATGAATTAACATCTATCTCGCTGGCTATAGCAGTACCATACTGTTGTGAAATGGCCTGCTTTATTCCACCGAGCTGGTTTTGCATCTGCATTTTTAACTGTTCGTGATATTGATCACGGGTTTGCTCATAACTTTCCAGCAACTGCTCGATGCGAGGAATAATCTGATTGGCCACACTGCCTTTTAGCTCCACAAAACCACTCAAGGCCTTTTTTATGCCCGGCCACTGGTCTTTATCCCTTGGTAAAACAATATTTCTTAATAGTATTTCTGTGGCTCCCCTTAAGACCAGTGGCAGCTCATTCCCGGAAATATCGCTGAGGCCGGTTTCAAGATCCTCAATTTCACCTTGCATATACCTGGCAACTACTCGGTGGCCATGATCAAGCCACTTTTCAGTCTCCAATTCTTCCTTGGTAGCACGTCCCAGACGATCCGCCTTTTCCATAGCGATTTCAATAGCGCTCCTAATCTCTGCCATTTTCAACAAACTCCTAATTATGATGGTCGACAAAACCAAGATATCCCGATAAAATTATAAAAAAGAGCCACAAATGCCATATCAGCATAATCACGCCGGTCATAGGAATCAAGATCAGACTTCCGGCCAAAAAGCGACAAGGGCGAAAAAGCCGCTCAGGAGAATTCTATGTCTAAGAAACCTTCTTGGATGAAGACAATGTTAGAACCGGCATCATATCCACATCCTGTGGATGATGTTCTTATGATTCAGACACACATTTCCTGGGTGTTCCTGGCAGGAGACAGGGTCTATAAACTAAAAAAGCCTGTGGACTTTGGTTTCCTGAATTTTACAACACTGGAAAAGAGGCACCATTTTTGTCAGGAAGAGCTACGGTTAAACCGCAGGCTGTGTTCTGAGATTTACCTGGATGTATGGCCTGTTACCAATGATGATAGTCAAATAAAAATTAATGGGACCGGAGAACCAGTGGAGTGGGCCGTGGTTATGCGGCGCATGCCTGAAGAAGGCATGATGGTTCGCCTTCTTTCCGAAAATATGGTAGGCAATGCCGAAATCGACGCAGTTGTCAATAGACTGGCGCCCTTTTACAAAAAAGCAGCTGCAGGGCGGGAAATCAAAAATTTTGGGACAATAGACATAATACGTCAAAACACAGAGGAAAATTTCGATCAGACTGTATCTTTTGTTGGAAATCTCATCGAAGAAGCCGCATACAGTCATATCTGTAATTACAATAGGTCTTTCATTAACAGCAATAAACCCTTGTTCCTGTCAAGAATAGAACAAGGCCTAATCAGAGAAGGTCACGGGGATTTATATTCCGCAAATATCTGTTTTGACAAAATAAAAAACTCTGTTTACATCTTTGACTGCATTGAGTTTAATGAACGCTTTAGATGCGGAGACATTGCCTCGGATGTCGCCTTTTTGGCTATGGATCTCGATTATCACGGTCTTCCAACACTCTCCAATTATTTTGTCAGATCATTTTCTGATCAGATCGGGGATGCTCAGCTTCTTGAGTTAAAGGACTTCTACAAGTGTTACAGGGCATATGTAAGGGGTAAAATCGGTTGTTTTACCTGGGCATCCGATGGAATAGACAGTGAAACAAAAGGAAGTGCCAGGCGTCAGGCATCAAAATACTTCCGCCTGGCGTTGAATTATGCAGGCGGCATTGGCGTCCCTGACCTGTATGTGTTTTTCGGTCTTTCCGGTACGGGCAAGTCCACGGTTGCATCTGCCTGGGCAAAAAACCATCAGCTTCCTTTTTATAACTCGGACAGGGTAAGAAAAGAGTCTGTAGCCGGGATACCCACAGAAGAACGTCACTGGGAGCCTTTTGGTCTGGGCATTTACAGCCGGCAACAGACTCTAAGAACATATAGGGCTTTGGCCGGCCTTGCCGGCAAACATCTGATGCAAGGGGAGTCAGTGATACTGGACGCCACTTATCGGGACATGGAAGAGAGATTAAGGCTCTTGGAGTTAGCAAGAGAGGCTAAAGCAAACATCCATTTTATCTTGTGTACCTGTCCTGAACAGGAAATAAAGGAACGCTTGACCCAAAGGGCCCGAATAGAAACCCAGGTTTCAGACGGGCGGTGGGAGATCTATCTGAAACAAAAGGACCTGTTCGCCCCAACAGATGAACTTAATCAGGACCATTTAATGGTTCTGTCCACCGACAGAACCATACCGGAGCTGATGCACGAGCTGGAT
>DFBQ01000198.1:11158-11865 GCA_002367355.1 Deltaproteobacteria bacterium UBA3076
CCAAGAATAAATAGAACAACAGCAACTTCCTGGTGGTGGGAAAAGCTCAGGTTCTGCACGAAAAATGCCGCTATGAGTAGAAGCACGCCCATGCCTATGGGTTTCAGGTAGGCACGTACATATTCTCCCAGGATTTCCAGGGTTTCCCCGGACAGCTTTATGTGCAGGTTGTCCTCACTCAAATCCGTGATAATCATCTTCAGCCGCCGCACGGTCAAGGGCAAGGACATGAGTTCGCTTTTGAGCGTGGGGAATAACCTGGTTTCCGCACCCAGTGCCCTGTTAATATTTTTTATCAGAACAGGCAGGATGTCTTTGATGCCGTTAAAGTTTTCAATGAAGCTGGTCCCCAGTCCCTCCACAAGGGAGCTGGCCCGCATGACATAGACCAGTTCCTGCGGAATTTTGAAGGGTAGCTCCCTCATGGAGTCCAGGACATCAAAGGCCAGGTTCTGCATGCTCGTGGCGTTCAAGTTTTCATTTCCGAAGATATCAAACATGCGCTCCGCCAGTTCCTGCATTTGGTCTTCCCGTGCCGTAGCTGCGATTACACCTAACCGTTTGCATGAGACAATAAAGAGCTCAAAGTCTTGCTCATTGGCAGCCTTGATCATCTCAATCATGGCGACCCGGGTGGAGTTGGGCAATCGCTTGACCATTCCGAAGTCAAGGACAATCAGCGTACCGTCGTCCCCAACTAAAAAATT
>DFBQ01000023.1 GCA_002367355.1 Deltaproteobacteria bacterium UBA3076
CCTTGAACCCCTGAACCCTGAACCTTTTCATAAAAACCAACACTAGCCCTTCACGGGATTACAGCGCCCCATTTTACCACAACCCACAGAACTGTAAGCGTTTACAGGGTGCTGCAGATGCGAGGCGTACGGGTAGGCAGATGTACTCCCTGTACTTCAAGTGCCCGACAACAAAGCAGATGCGGTGCCCTGTGAACGCTTACAACCAACACATAGGATCTTCGGCCAGATAATCGCCGGTGATCTGATAGGCATTTCCCCGGCAACCGTAACATCTATACTTCAGCTCACATTTACCGCAACGCCCCTTTATCAATTTCCGTATGTTTCTTAGCTCTTGGATAACCGGGCTCTTGTTTAAGATATGCTCCAGTGTATCTTCACGGACATTTCCTACAGACAGGTTTACTCCAGGGCATGGATGGATGTCTCCATCGGCGACTACAGTGCATGAGTATTCATGCCTGGCGCAGTGAGAGGCTGCCAATGGTGGATGGGGAATCCACTTGTTGCCAAACTCCTCGGCATCAATCCTTGCAAGGGTCTCAAACAGGGCCCTGGTTTTTTGAATCGATACCTCCAGGTCAGGATGCTCTTTTGCCCTGCCCTGCAAGGTCATGATCTCTACATAGGGGATAATTCCCTGTTTCCTGGCCCATTGCCACAATTGAGGAAGTTCTTCATAGTTCTGACGGCATATGACGGTTTCCACTCCAAGTATGTGTGTCTCATCCGGGTAACCAACAGCCTTTAAGGCCTCAAGGCCTCGCTCTATGGCCTGAAATGTCCCGGGATGTCCGGCCAGGAAATCCTGGATATCAGGGCGTCTGCTGTTCATCTTTACAACCACAGCAACACCTCTGTCATAAAGGGCCCTGGCCTTGGACGGGGTTATCAGCGTCCCGTTGGTGAAGAGGTCTGCTTTTACGCCTTTGGATAGTATGTAATCTATAACATCTATCAGATAGGGATAGAGCAAGGGCTCGCCGCCGCCTAACACGATGATTTTTTTGGCCCCAAGGGCTATTGCCTGGTCCACTACATCCTGTATTTCAGGTAGTGAAAGTTCGTTTTCCATAGGTAAGCCGGATGACGCATAACAGTATATACAGCGCAGATTGCACGCCCTCGACAGCTCAAGTTCCAGGGACAGGAGTCCCTTTCTGGCAAGGGCCTCGGCAATCTCTTCTTGAGAGAACTCAAGTCCCCAATGTTTTTCAAAAAATCTCATGGTCTATTATTATCCCTAAAGTCAAAGAAACGTTTCAGCTTTCGTCCGCCTGCCTTTTCCATAGTGCTTAGCACTTCTTGCCTGGGCCTTAATATTACCTCAGGACGGACCCTGAGGCGAGCCTGAAGGAACTCGGCCACCATGTCTGCATCAATATCTGATGCGTCCGTGCCCGCAACCACCCTTATTTCATCCGAAAGATCATACGAAGACCTCACTTCCACATAGGCCTCTTCCACATGTCTGATCCCTCTGAGTGCCCGGAAGATCATCTCCGGATAGATAGTCGTTCCATGAAACTTGAGGCGTTGAGCAAGCCTTCCTTCTATAGGACCCAGACGAGTTGTACGCCAACCGCAGGGGCATGGGTCTGTATGGAGCCGGGCCATATCTCCGGTACGAAAACGTATAAGAGGAAGGCCCTCCACGCCCAGCGGGGTGACCACAACTTCACCGGCTTTGCCTGTCGGCAGAACATTTCCATCTTCATCCACAATCTCAACCAGGGCAAGCTCCGGGTGGATATGCCCACCGCAAGAGGCATGACACTCGCAAAAGCAGGTCTCCAGCTCTGTTGCAGCGTACGAAGAATAGACATACGCTCCCCAGGCATCTTCCAGATCTTTACCAAGAGGAATCAGGGAGTGATCCGGCCCTCGGACCGGTTCACCAATTGTGACAAGAGATTGCACCCCGGAGCTGCGTGGAGAATAACCCTGGGCCTTTCCCCACTGCGCCAACTTTAACAGGAACGTGGGCACGCCCACGATTCCATCAGGTTTGAGCCGGCGTATCAGTTCCCACTGTCTGGCTGACTGGCCGGGTCCGCTCCGGATAGCAGTGGCACCAAGCTGGACAAGACCGGAAAAATAGGCCAGCCCGGCGACAAAACACCGGTCCAGGGTCACACAGATAAGATAACGGTCTCCAGGCCGAACCCCCGTGCCCCAGAAGGCCATGAGTTCGTTAAAAGCAAGCCTCTCAAGGTCGTTCCTGGTGTATGGCACAACTATGGGATTTCCAGTTGTCCCTGAAGTCAGTGACAGGTCGGCTATTGATGCGGCTTCAACTGCCTGAAAGGCTGCCGTGTCAGTTTCTAATGCACTGCGGCTGGTAAACGGCAAGGACCTGAAATCTTCCAAGGTAATTATGTCTTCAGAGCTGCAACCCAGCTCTCTCAGAAGTTGCCTGTAATAAGGGGCTTGACCGGCTTGCTGAACCTGACTTCGCAAAAGCCCTGCCTGAAAATTTTCTATTTTTTCCGGGTCTGCGGTCCGCCATTCCAAAGCAGTCTTCAAAGAATAGCGGCTCTGCGTCAAACTGCATCTAGTCATTGCCGTGAATAGCCGAAGATATGATCGGATCGGACATCATGTCCGACTTATAGCCGGTGATATTGAAGGGATTCACGCCTCGCTTGGCCAATTCGGTCGCTATGGACTCCCTGGCTTGATCCTTCAATGCGCGAATACAGTCCGGATCGTCCCCACGCCCGGATGGTATTATCGGGGGCAGGATGACCATCTTTACCCTGGATGGTGTGAGAAACCTGCTACCCGGGGGCATCAGGCGGTCAGTCCCCAGGATACATACCGGCACTATGGGCTTTCCTGTAAGACAAGCCAACCGGAAAGCCCCATTTTTAAAGCGGGCAAGCCTCCCGTCTCTGGAGCGGTGTCCCTCAGGCCAGAATATGAGAGAACACCCCGATGCCAGCAGTTTCTCTCCTCTGTTCCAGACTATATCCCAGCCATCATTTGAATTGATGTAACGCGCAAGTCGCATTACCCACTTGTAGACCGGGATCCGAAAGGGCCATGACGTCACAAAGGCATTTTCAAACGGCAGCATACCAAAAAGGTAAGGGTCTATTGAGGAATAGTGGTTAGCCACAAATATGACCGGGGGTTTAATTCCATTGGAAAAGTCCTCTACTGTCACCGGGGCCATAAAGGGAACAACGCGCACCAATGCCCAGCCATAAAGACAAATGCTCTTCCTGATTACTCTGTCCATCGGCTGATTTGCAATTACGCTGTATATCAAGAGCAAGGGGAGTATAAAACAGAGGCAGAAAACAGTGAAAACAGCAAAGACAGGCCAGATATACAGATTGAGCAACAGCTTTTTAAGGCCCACCTATTACTCCTTGGCAGCTTGTTGATTCTTAAGACGACAAACAAGCTCAAAAAGATCGCCCAGAGTCCTTACAGCCCGCACTGCCTCTTCATCTGTCATTTTCATTCCAAAGGCCTTTTCCAGGGCCACAACCATGTCTACCGCATCCAGACTGTCCAGCCCCAAATCCTCATACAGAGTGGCGTCCGGCTGAAGCAGTTCGGGTTCGAGTTCGAACTCTTCTGCCATGATTTGCGTTACCCGCCGGCGGACCTGTTCGTCTGATATCATGCAGTCCACCTCCGCAGCACCATAGCGGCATTAACACCACCCAGTGCGAAGTTGTTCTTTAGTACTATGTTCATTGGGAGCTTGTCCACAGACTGTACCAAATTGATACCTGAACATTCCGGATCAGGCCTTTCCAGATTAAGGGTCGGCACAACCTCCTGCCGGTCTAACATTTCAAGAAGCACTATTGTCTCAAGTGCCCCAGCGGCACCAAGGGTATGCCCTAGATGCCCTTTGTATGAGCTGACCGGCACATCTTTACCAAATATACTATGGATTGCAACGGCCTCTGCTATATCTCCAAGCACGGTCCCTGTGGCATGTGCATTTACATAATCAATGTCATCTCCATTCAATCCGGCCTCAGCCAAGGCATTATGCATTGTCCCGACCATGGAGTCCTCATGCGGATTGGCAATGCTCCTGCTGTCATTTACATGGCCAAAACCCAGAATCTCACAATAGATTTTTGCCTTACGCCTCAAAGCAGAGTCCAGGCTTTCCAGGACCAGGATACCGCCACCTTCACCGCAAACGACTCCGTCCCTGTTCAGGTCAAACGGCCTGGGAGTGGTCAAGGGGAGATCATGACATCGTGAGGCCGCTTTTATTACGTCGAACACCATTGTGACCGTGGGATGGACCTCATCAGCTCCGCCACACAGCATCGCTTCCTGCCGGCCGGAGCGAATCAACAGATAACCAAGACCCAAGGCCTGTGCTGATGAGGTGCACGCACTTGTGGGCGCCCACTGTTCGCCGGTTATTCCAAGGGCAAGACAGACATTGGCTGCGCAGGAATGCCCCATAATCTTAAAAAACATCCCGGAGCGGACCTGTTCAACACTCTCTTCAGGCAAAAACTGCCTGTACAATGCCTCGTATATTGTGGGACTCCCGGTAGTGGACCCGATTGCCGCCCCTACCCTTCCTGATGCCAGAAAGTCAGGCCCAAGCCCGGAATCCGAGGCTGCCTCTTTGGCGGCCAGGGTGGCATAAATGGCCATTGGCCCCATAGTCCGTCGAATAGTACGGGGCAATAAGGGCTTGGCATCAAAGGGCGGAACCGGCCCTGCCATACGGCATTGAAGTCCTTGAATATTCTCCCAATCCGGCATTAGTTGTATGCCGGATCGCCCATTCCACACCCCATCCAATAAATCATCCGTCCCTAAGCCAAATGGCGATACGGCCCCACGCCCGGTGATGACTACCCGCTTCAGCGACACTGTCTCACCTCATCCCACAGGGGTTCCAGGCCTTCAATCTCACCTGCGGTTACAAGCCCTGAAAGAGAGGCCCCTACTATTCCGGTCATTAATGTTCCCTGCCCGCTGAGCCATAAACCTGAGAGACGGGTCCTGGCTCCGGGGTTATATTGGTTCAAGCAATGCTGCACTCCATACACCGCGCCCCCAGGGACGCCCAGTTTGTCCCTGAATGTGAGAGGACTTCCTATTGCCAATGGCTCAATACGACTATAGCCCCAAAGCTTTTTTGCCTGATCTAATAATCTGTCGGCAGACTGGGCCTTCCATCTCTTATAAGATGCCGGCCGTGCTTTTCCTGAATCTACAGAAAATGGAGCGACTTCATCCCAGGATGCCGGTCGCATCAATATTATGCCCCGCTGTGCATCGGACAGGGCAGAATCTGAATATCTACGTCCTGGAGCTGTCATCAGCAAAGCGCTTTCTTCCGGATATTTCAAGTTAACGTCCAATATATCAAGCCCACTTGGAATAGCATAGTGATTGACCCAGGTCAGGTCGTCCAAAGAACCTGGATCATCTACTGCTCCAAATACTACAAACATAGAGTCGGTATTTATCAGATTCCGTATACGATTATAAAAGGCCTTCCGGAATATTCCATCCGGGACCAGGTCCAAAAGGCTGGTGGGATGACCTGTGTAAATCACATGAGAGGCGTATATCTCTCCCTCGGAAGTCTTGACTCCTGCCACCTGATTTTCCTTTACCAGGACCGATTCAACCTCCTGTCCGGTAAGAATATCAACGCCTGCTTCTGCCAGGGTTGCCAAAAAAGCATCCACTATTGCCTGCCCACCGCCGTCTATGGCATAGGCCCCGGAGATAAACGCGTGAGCAACCATGGCATGCACTGCAAGACCGGCCTGTCTGGGAGGAACACCGTAAAGAAATGCAGGCGACGCCAACACGGCTTGAAGGTCAGGATCTTTAGTCAGTGATGTCAGGAATGGAGCTAATCCGATTTTTGCCGATGAAAGGGGGGCTCGTAGAAATGGGGTAAGTGAAAGGTCCAGATTGTAGAAAGGGATGGAAGCACATATATCTCTCAGGGCCTTGAGATAGGTTGCAATCCCTTCTGCTTCATTAGGAAAGGCCTGCTGTAATTCGTCTTCTAAACGCTCATAAGAAAAAAAGGCCTGAACAGATTTTTCAGAATTTCTGAGTATTAAACTGTCATTTCCTTCTGATGGGAAAGGATGCACACGTAAGTGTGACCACACACCTAAATATTCCCACAAAACACGTAATATTCCTCCTGAGCCCAGACACCCTGAGTAGTGAAAGCCAACGTCAAAAGGTATTCCTTTTCTAACAAAGTGCTTTAGCGCCCCACCTGGTTTTTGATTCCGTTCAACTATTACGACCTGTCTATTTCGTTTGGTCAGTGAGGCTGCGGCTGTCAGTCCGCTTATCCCGCTTCCTATGACAACAACCTCAGCCTTCATCGAGCAATCCTTATAACTAGGCAGGCGTTGGTCCCGCCAAAACCGGATGCATTGCAAAGCATAAATCGTGGCCTGAACGAAATATTCTTTTTGGGGAGATATAAGACCTCGGCAGCGGGATCCGGCACTTTAAGATTGTGATTCCCTACCACAAAACCGCCCCATGCCATCAGCAGACCATAGACCACTTGTGATGCGCCCGCCATCCAGAATTCGTGACCGGTCAGCCCCTTTACAGCGGACACGATCGGGCCTTTTTTTGCCCCATCCAGATCAAAAACATTTCGCAGGGCGATTGCCTCTGCCCTGTCACCAGCCGGGGTTGATGTGGCATGTGATAAAACCAGATCAATATCATCAGGGGAAAGAGCTGCATCCATCAAAGCACAACGCATTGCCCGTTCCAACCCCTCCCCGCTCGGCACCGCTATGTGGTGACCATCTGAGGTATTGGCATAACCCATGACCTCGCCCAATATCTGAGCACCTCGTGCCTCGGCCGATTCGAATGCCTCTAAAACAATAGCCGCGGCCCCACCGCTGGGAACCAGCCCGTCCCTGTCTCGGTCAAACGGACGAGAAGCCGCCCCAGGATCGTTTTCCCTGCGCGAAAAGGCCCCCAGGGCATCAAAGCTGCACATGGATTCCCAGGAGATTTCCTGCGCACCACCACAAATTATACGATCTTGCCTGCCGAAGGCTATGGTTTCAGCCCCTTGGCCCATAGCCATGATACCGCTCGCGCAGGCCCCGCTCACAGTCCAGGACACTCCACGTATTCCCAAAATGGTGTTCAGGTTGAGGGTAACAGTACTGGCGAGCAACCGGAATATGTGCCCACTGCCAATGGCCCTTGTCTCCCCTGCAGATCGAAGTATATCCACCTGCTCAACTGCTGTAACAGCAGAGGAATCATTGCCGAACACCACTCCTGTTTTCTCATCACCAGTCAAACTATCAGTATGAATACCGGCCTGCTCCAAGGCCTGAGACACCGCGGACCAGGCCCAAAGACCATATTCCGGCAGTGACTTACGCTGCTTCCGGTCCAGAACACTCTTCGGGTCAAAGCCCTCAACAACACCGCTAAGCGCGCTTTGAAATCCTAATGCCTTACGTTCAGGGAGAAAACGTACGCCGCTTCTTCCTTCCCGGAGGGAGGCCTGCACTTCATCTCTATTCAGGCCCAAACAGGAAATAATACCCATGCCTGTAATGGCTACTCGTCTATTTTTATGTTTCACTTAAGGTCTTTTGAGTTAATACCTGAAGTTCCCTAAAAGTATTATACGGCCATGCGTATCAGCGCGCCCACGAGAGAATTAACGACCGATTTTCGTGATACAGGAAAAAGTACACCAAAATTATCACCCAGTGCGGCCTCTGCTACGAGCCTTCGGACATCCGAGAAGGCAGAATGTTCACGTCCTTTGACTGCATGCCGACGACAGGGAGTTTTTTCAAGTCGGCTTGCATAAATCCAGGTCAATGAAGTTGCCATCATGCAGAAATGCAGATGATTCATGACTGCATTTGGATCCCTGGCCTGGGTTTCGGCGCTACCGATATCCTGTTTGAGCTCTTTTAAGCCAGACTCGATCTTCCACCTCACACCATAATATTCGATAATCTCTTTCACGGAAAGTGTCAGGTCAGTAAAAAAAGTGCAACCCATTGGGGTTTACGATAGACCCATACTACCCTGACCGGACACTTGAAGGTCTTGAATATCACGGCTACCAACTTAAAGCGGGACAATTCGTAGGGTGGGCACTGCCCACCATCAATGAGCGATCTGCGTAGATTGGTGGGCAATGCCCACCCTACTGTAACTCCTTGAGATTACAAGGTGTCCCGCCTTAAGTTGGTNNTCACCTTGGCTTTGAGTTCCTCGACCTTCTGTTTCAGGAGGGCCTTGCGCTCAATGGCCTTTGCATGGCAAGATTTCCAGTATCCAACCTCCGAATGGAGTATATTGACCTGCTTTGTCAGTTTCGCACAATTAGGCAATCAGTCGCAGAAGAATGTGCAAAGGGAGGATATGTGATACGATTGGAAGGAAAAAGGGTTCACTGAATATTTACGCTAAGACTATACTTTTCTTCATAACTCGATAGCTTAGGAATTTCTGTTATTCAGATTCCCGCCGAAGGCTGCTAAATTCAATTTAATAGAGGTCAGAGTCTTAAGGATATGTCAGATATAAATCACCAAATCACCAAAT
>DFBQ01000174.1:0-3167 GCA_002367355.1 Deltaproteobacteria bacterium UBA3076
CTGTCTCAAAGACCAACATTGCCCCTTTATAGGCCATTTTCGGATCTGTGAAATAATCAGCAAATGGGGTCCCTATCAATTCTTCTCGAGTCCTGCCGGTAGCTCGGATTGTGGCCCCGTTCACATCCAGAATAATCCCCCTCTGATCAAAGGTTACCAGGGGATCGAGGCTGGTTTCGATTAATCCGCGGTTGTAGCTCTGAAGATTCTGTATTTCCTGCTCTGCCTGCTTTCGCTCTGTCCAGTCAACATCAGATTGCCAATAGGCATTGTTGACCGCTTCAATAAAACCTTGCCACTTTTTGGGAATGGACTCCAGGCCGTCGAAATACTGCCTGAGCTGGTTTTTCAATAAAGAGTGGATTTCCTTCATTTTTCGTAACCGTTCACGGGATTATAACGCACGTTTTACCACAACCCACCGATCATCAGAGTCACTTACCACTTCTTTTCACAGGTAATCTAATCGTAAAGGTAGATCCCTTTCCAAGTTCGCTTTCCACTGAGATCGTGCCCCTGTGGGCCTGAATAATCTTGAGTGCATAAGTAAGGCCGAGCCCGGCGTGGATCTTTGAGGTAAAAAAAGGGTCCAGAACATTCTTGAGTTTGTCTTTTGGGATACCGACCCCTGTATCGGATATCTTGATCTCAATATATTCCTCGCTGACGCGGCTGCTGATATTTAGCATGCGCGTCTTATTTCGCATTGCTTCAATTGCGTTCTCAATAAGATGGGCAAACGCCGCCTTAATCTGTTCTCTATCAACAGAAATATCAGGAAGATTTTTCATTAATTCGGTTTTGACATCTACATGGTTTTTTTCAAGTGCAGGTTTGTATTCTTCAATCGCTTCGGCAATAATCTCATTAATATCTGCCGGTTCTCTATAAGATATTACAGTGGTCTTCAGCTCAATGAGCTTTTTTATCATATGTTCCAGAGTCTCAACATTTTGTACAATTAATTTCAAATATTTTCTGTTTGGATCATTCTCAGAAAGGGATTCAGAGATCCTTCGCGCAAACCCTCCTATAGTAACAAGAGGATTCCTTATCTCATGCGCTACTTGATCCATCATCTTTTCTAATGCTTCTGTCTTCTCCGCCTCCAGCAACTTTTTACGCTCTTCCTTTATGCTGAGTAATGATCGTATTCTTGCAACAAGCTCTTTATAATCAAAGGGCTTAGCGAGATAATCATCCCCGCCGATATCGAGACCTTTGACAGTGCTGTCAACGTCGCCCTTGGCAGTGAGGATGATGACAGGTATGTATCGAGTGCTTTCATCTTCCTTGAGTCTCTTGCATACCTCAAACCCATCCAGTTTAGGCATCATAATGTCCAGCACAACCAGATCCGGCTCGTATTCAGCGAATTTTTCAAGGCCTTCTTCGCCGTCGTATGCCTCAGCGGTATCATACCCGTCAGCACGGAGCCTCTTCCTCAAGAGGTCTACGGTATCTATGTTATCCTCTACAATCAGGATCTTGTTCTTGTCCACGCAAAAATCTCCGTTTCCCCTATTATATACACTTTAAGAAAAAGATTTTGGGGTTGCCAATGCCGAAGCCCTTTGAAATATGGGTTTTCCCGACGAGACCTACCCCAAAAACATTATCGTGAACCGTATAGTACATGCTACTCCACCTTCCACCTTCTACCTTCTACCTTCCACCTTCCACATATTTCTCTATCTGCTCCGGCAACTCGCGGACATTTATCGGTTTTGAAATATACCCACTGAATCCAGCCTGCAAAGCCTTTTCCTCGTCTCCCTTCATTGCATGTGCAGTCAATGCAATTATCGGGGTATGCTTAAATTCCTCTCGAAGCCTCAGATTTTTTGCAACCTCATAACCTCCCATTTTCGGAAGCGAAATATCCAACAGAATAATATCCGGCTGTTCTGTAATCGCCTTTTCCAGGCCATCTTCTCCATCAACAGCTTCAATTATATGATAATCCCGGTTTCTTAAGATCTTGATTACCAGCTCCCGGCTATCCTGGTTGTCCTCAACTATCAGCAATTTTTTCCCAAAAACCTTCTCTGTTTCTTTCATGTCATCCCCGTTTGTCAGGCACTTTTTATCTCATCAATTCTATCTTTGAGTTCTTGTAAGAGATCTTCTTCTTTAAGTGCAGCCTTATTTAATATACCACGCAACCTACCGTCCAGAGCGTCTTTCTCCTTTTCGCTCAAGTCCCTCTTCGTAATAATAATAAAAGGGATATCCCTGACATTTTCATCTGTTTTAATGTACTCGATTACATCAAAACCATTAACCTTGGGCATTGTCAGATTGAGGATGATCAGGTTAGGCATGAAACTCTTTACCAACTCGATCGCATCCTGGCTGTTGTAAGCTGTCTTTACCTCACACCCGACGTCTTGCAGGGTATGTTCTATCAGCGATACTGTATCTGTTTCACTATCTACTACAAGTGCCCGTTGTATTTTGCCCGTTTTTTCCAGATCTCTTATTTTTTTAAGCAGAAAATTCTTGTCTAATGGCTTCACCATATATTCCGCAGCACCCAGACTGAATCCCAGTTTTTTATTATCCACAATTGAAAGGACAATTACCGGGATATTTTGGGTCTCCTGCGCACCTTTAAGCTCCCGCAGTACCTGCCACCCATCCTTATGCGGCATCATGATATCCAGAGTAATGGCTACCGGTCTGGTCTCTATGGCCTTTTCAACTACTTTCTCTCCACTGAGAAGACCTATTATCTTGTAGTCCTCTCCCAGGGATTTTCTGATAATATCAATGGATTCAGGGTTATCATCTATTGCCAGGACCGTCTTTTGCTTAATGTTCTCTTTGGTCGACAGTTCTGCCCCGGCGGTCCTGGAAGCCTCTGACTCGAGCACTAGTTTCTGTATGACTTCACAATTCTTGCAAAAATCAACCTTCTCCGGATAGGCACCGATTTTCAGGCCGGTGCAATGCGTCCCAAGGATGAGCCAGCAACGTTTTTCTTCATTTTCATAGGCCGGGCAGCTTGGCTGTCCACAATGGATATAGTCATGGCATTTTACCGGTTTGCCGGCATATTCGGGGTCCTTCAGAAAGGTCTCAACAGGCACATCAAAGTAGTCGGCCAGGGCATCAGCCATTCGTAATTCTATGATCGGCTTAGTTGAAGATTCGAGTGTCTCTTG
>DFBQ01000174.1:3303-5515 GCA_002367355.1 Deltaproteobacteria bacterium UBA3076
GAAAGATCAGCCTGTACGAACTTGTCAAAAATTTTACCGAGATCCTCATCCTTTATCCCGATGCCTGTATCTTCTACGCAGACCTCTGCGAATATGGGCGACTCGCCAGGCTGAATCCCGCTACCGGATATCCCGGCACGGATGGTTATGCCCCCCCTATCAGTAAACTTGGTCGCATTGGACAGCAGGTTCATTAAAACATGCTGGATCTTATTCCTGTCGCCATAGACTAAGGGCAGATTCTCATCAATATCAAAATCAAGGGAAAGACCCTTTTGGGTTATCATTCCTTCAAACATGGGAACTACTGAATCAATAAGTCCTTTGAGGTTGAACTGTTCTGCCTCTATCTCAGTTTTCCCTGCTTCTATCTTAGAGAGATCGAGAAGATCATTAAGTAATTGCAAGAGGTGCCTGGCATTATTGGAAATTCTGTTGAGACTCTTTTCCTGTTCCTCGTTGATTGGTCCGTCAACCCCGTCTATTAGTAAATCAGAATATCCGATAATAGAATTCATTGGTGTCCTGAGCTCATGAGACATGTTTGCCAAGAACGTGGATTTTAGTCTGTCAAGCTCCCTGAGTTGGGTATTTGCTTTTTCCAATAGTGCTATAAGATTGGCCCTTTCGCCTAACAGGTCGGTTTTTTTCGCAACCTCTTGTTCTAATTTTTTACTAAATGAAGATGCCCTTTGAACCATATAGTTAAATGCGTTGCCCAGTACGCCTATTTCATCCTCTGAAACTACGTTTACTGAAACAGACATATCGCCTTCTGCAAACCTCTTTGCCTTGTCAGCCAGATCCTCCACGGGGCGCCTGATGAATCTGGTAACCATCATATAAATTATGGTTATAATTATCGATATTCCAATAACACTCATCACTATAGTCCTGTTCCTGGCAGCAACGACCGTCATATAAGCATGCTGAACATCCGTTCCTATTATCATGCCACCGAGAACTCTCCTTGAAGAACCATGGCAGTGATAACAATCTTCATTATTCAGAATAGGCTGGATGGTAATAAGGGTTTTTCTGCCGGCAAGTTCTTCTACAAATGCTTTCCCTGATGTTACTCCTGAGCTCAATGTCTTGCTTAAGGCCTTCAATGCCTCCTTATCATGAATAAAATCCGCAACCTTGGTCTTTACCCTTTCCTCGTGTGTGGACCAGGTTATCCCTTGATCAAAATCGCATATACATACCTCGATGCTTCCCATCTTTGTCCGAACATCGGACAAGACTCCCTTGATAGCCTCACTATCTCCAACATGCATTGGATATGTTATGCCAGAATAGATCGATTCGGACACGTCTACATTAAGAGTTCTTACCAACTCCATTCTGTCTTTGGTCCCGAAGTATATTCTCAAGACAATTTCAACTGCCATAACCAGGGCTACGCTGATTATTACAGTAGCCATTATCTTGTTTGCAAAACTCTTTCTTATAAGACCAAACATTCTGTCCCCAACAATGCGGCGCCTATTGGAGCCGCTAATGCGCGCCTCCGTGAATCATGGGCTTGTACCTGAAAGCCTTGACCCTTTCTGAAATATGACACTCCTCACAGTCTTTCATCGTGAGATTCATCTTGATATCCTGAGCTCGCTGCGTCCTGACATGTAATTCACCAGGGCCATGGCATACTTCACAGCCCGCGTTCTTCAAGTGAGGGGTCTCTTCAAGACTGACAAAGCCGCTCGGCTTGCCATATCCTGTTGTATGACAGAAATAACACTTTTTGATTTCTTCCTCGGTAAGGCCCTTTTTCACCCTTTGAATGCTCTCGAACGAACTGCTCTTCTTTGCATATCGGGTAAAACTCCTATATTCCCTTTGGTGACATGCCTTGCATGCTTCTGAGCCAAGGTATTTTGGTATTTCGGTGTTATTTCCACCCCTAACCTTTTCAGGAATAAAGATGATGATCGTTAATATTGCCGTGACAATGGCAAAGAAGTATCTCATTGTGCCCCAACCTTAATGGTCTCTTTAATCAAGGGAGCCTCATGCGAAACCGTTGATAGTCATGCGTTTTCCAGAAAAACCATAGCAATATTATTCAGCGACCGCTATCTATTCTAATACTAATACCTGTTTTTGTAGTATCTAAACTAAGCGATTAGCCTTTAGCGGTTAGCTATTAGCTTAATAATTACGGAATATTTTTGCTATTACAAAATTTCACCCATTGGGTGTTATTTCT
>DFBQ01000174.1:5521-29327 GCA_002367355.1 Deltaproteobacteria bacterium UBA3076
CGCTAATGGCTAACAGCTAATCGCACAACTTAGGTAGTAGCAACGCCATTTAGCCCTGTCAAGCATAGGAATATGCTCTGGACATAAGACAGAATCGATGGAGATTATGCTGAATTTCCCTTATGATTTGATCTCACGCTCTATAAAAAAACAAAAAAGATTTGCCTGGGTGGTCAGACTAATATTGCCAATTTCTTCCAAGCAGGTTACAAAGTAATTTTAAAATAACAATATTACAATTTCACATGGGTGTAATATGAGAATCGTTTTAAAACAAACAACAAAACAGGAAGGAGGGGCGTGCCATTAAAGGAACACAAAAAAATAATTCTTGCATTGGTTTTCTTTTTAACTCCCGCTTTTTTAGCTCCTGTAATCTATAATATCAGAAATATCAGAAATGACAAAAGCGGGGTCTATATCTGAGCTTTTCTTGGGATCTGCGCCCTTATCGTGGGTGCATAGCTATTTCAAGTCCTGTGTGAAACTTCTGTTTCAGCAAGGAACATTGGAGTATGCTCGCACATGAACTTCTAAGTTCTATAGGTGAGGAAGAGAGGAAGGATGGTGCTCAAAGCAAAGTTTCTCATAATCTGTATTTTCGGTTTCATGATGTTGATGGCTGGCATCGGCATCAACTCGTCGAGTGCCATGGAAACCGATGACTGTCTGGAATGCCATGGCGATTTATCCAATTTCGATGAAGGGGACGAACGTCTATATGTGGACGGTACCCGGTTCGCCAGCACAAAACACGCAGAAGATGGTTGCGGGTCCTGCCATTCCGTAACCGATGATCACCCGGATGATGGGCTCAAGCCCGAAAAAGAAAGCTGTGACATGTGCCATGAAGATACTATTGATGAGTTATCAAAGGGCCTTCATGCTGGAAATGCGGAATGCACAGATTGTCACAACCCCCATGCGGACAGAGGGCTCAAATCTCCTGGTGAAAGCTGTGGTATGTGCCATGAAGAAGCCGTTGAAGAATATTTGAATAGCCCCCATGCAGCAAACGCGGTTTGCTCGGATTGTCACAGCCCCCATACAGTCATGAGCTATCTGGATACCTCCGGTTTTGAAAAAAATAAACAGTGTAATAGTTGTCACGAAGGTGCCGGCCACTCTGAATGGCTCCTCCGGAACAAGCTCCATATGCAGGCAACTACGTGCATAAGCTGCCATACCGATTCAAAAGGCATTGTCATCACCATGTATATTGAGAAAAGAGATGATATCAAACCAGATAAAGAAGGTGAGATTGACCTCGCAACTTACCAAGATCTCACGCAATTAGTCGGAGACAAGGGAGTTCAATCTCTCATAGATACCAACGGTGACGGCTCCATTACAACGGCAGAACTCAAAAAGTTTAATACGAACTCAAAATATAAGAGCGTAGGGCTCTGGGGGCTGCTGTCAACAAAAACAGCAAGTCACAGTTACGGAATATTTAAAGACCGCCGGGATTGTTCTTTCTGCCATGCTGCCGGGCCCAAAGCCATGCAGACATGTTACGTAGCCTTCCCTAATCAAGATGGCACATACAGCAGGGTCCCTGTTGAAGAAGGAGCAGTGCTCGACCCTCTTTTTGCTACTTCTGACTTCTACATGGTGGGCTCCACCAGAAACGATATTCTCAGCATTGTGGGCCTGCTAATCATAGCCGGTGGTTTGGGCGCAGCCTGCCTCCATGGCACTTTCAGAATTCTGACCAGGAAAAACAGGAGGAAACATTGATCATGGAAAAGCCGAAAATGATCTACCTCAACCCTCTTACAGTGAGGATATGGCATTGGATCCACGCCATCGGAATAACAACTCTGTGCATTACAGGGGCTCAGATCAGGTTTCCTGAGTATATTAATCTCTTCGGCAGCTATAGAGCAGCGGTACTGGTTCATGATTTTACCGGAATCTTTGTATGCCTCGATTGGTTGTTATGGTTTTTCTATTACGTGTTCATTGATAAAAGCCTGATAAAACTCTATGTCCCCAACATGTATGACCTGAAGACGGGAATCATAAGACAGATGCTGTTCTATGGCTTTAACTACTTCAAGGGTGGACCGAATCCGCACCACTGCACGCCTGATAACAAGTTCAACCCCATGCAGAAAGGGGCATATCTGATGATCATGCTGACGCTTGTACCGATCATCCTGTTGTCCGGCCTGTTGCTTCTGCTGATTACGCAAAAATGGATGGTGTTTTTGGGCGGGGTAAAAATAGTAATCGGGCTACATTTTCTGGTAGCCTGCTGTTTCGCTGCCTTCCTCTTTGTCCACATGTATCTGGCTACCCTGGGCCATACCTTCTGGGCTCATATCATAACCATGATAACTGGCTGGGAGGAAGAGGTAGAAGATCACTAATCACTAACCAATAGGGATTGAGACGACCTCAGAGGTCGTCTCAATGTAACTTCTCAATAAGTCCGGGCAAATCACATTTTTGCGACTATCCACTGGATTCCGGCTTTCGCCGGAATCCAGACATCTTATCTTGAGTTATCGAGAAGTTACGTCTCAATCTATTATTTAAGAGGCCGGTTTTGTCGATTTGTATAGAGCAGAGGAATTTCTGCGAGATTGGATTTACAGGATCCTTCACAAAATGAAGAATATTTTAGTCGGACGAACCTGAACTGTGAAGACTGACTTGTTTTTGGTGGCCAACGGCCTTAACAATGGGAGCCACCTTACAATCTTTATCTACTTTTCTTTTAAGGCTTTCTTAACTGCTTCAATCAACTCGACAGGATCAATTGGTTTTTCAATATAGCCGTCCGGGATAGTATATTTTGTCAATCCAGTGCTCTCGACAAATTTCTTTTCATCCCGAAGCGGTTGTTTGAACATGAAATTCCTGAAATCGACCCCTGTCACCTCAGAGACCCCGGTTTGCACGATCACGGGAGTATTGCTCATGTCCGGATCCGATCTTAACTCTTGAAACATGGCAATGCCACTTTTTTTGGGCATCATGAGGTCGAGCAAAACCAAATCAGGCTTCTCCTTGCGCAAGAGTTCAAGGCCCTCAATCCCATTGTTGGCACTTATGCTTGAATAACCGTTGTCTTCAAGGACTGCACTGATAAAGGTAATAATATCAGGCTCATCGTCCACGATAAGTATCTTTTTAGCCATTTCCTTCCTCACTCCTATAATTACTGAGAAAGCCCTCAGGTAAATCTATTTCTTCATCTAACAAATACATAGCACAGAATACCGCGTTTTGAAAGACAAAATGGCGATAGTCCAAGTTTTTACTTCACCTAAAGATTTCCATTTAATACATGATTAAAATTGGTTCTTCGCTGTTTAGTGTGGGTAACCTTATAACCGGCTTCGCCGACTTGGGGACTGGTCCCCAAGCCCCTGGGATTTATCGCTTTTATACCAAAACCAAGTTGAGTAAAAAAACAGGGGGTTAAAGAAAAAAGGGGCTATGTTATCCAAATTGTGGATGTTAATTTTCAAGGCCTATGTAAGTATAACTTTGTGTAATTATTATATATGTAGGCTCAGGACAGCCCAAAACCTATAAAAATTAGTATGCATTGAAAGCCTATATTTATAGATGCGTACCGCCTAACTGGCTGTAATCATAGGATTGTGCTACCCACACTAAATAGCGAAGAGCCTTAAAATTCTTAGGAGTGCTTGATCCAAGGATCAGGCTTCTATATAATAATATTCATAATAATAATATTCATAGAGTTCGCAAAACAGCATGGAGCGCTATTCAGTTCAGTACCGTTTTATTCTCCATGCTTCGCACGATAGGATAAAATGCTATTGTTTCCAGATCCTCGATGTAGATTCTGGTCAAAAGAGCTTGGGGATGAGAATAAAAAAACTATTTATCACCATGATCACCGGGCTTCTTGCTTTATCTTTCTTTGCCTTTAACACACCGTATCTCCAGGCTGAAAAAGAGAAGGCCTTCTATGTTGGAATGGACAAGTGCAAAGAATGCCATCCAGAGCATGTAGAAAGCTATCTCTCCTGGAATTACGCAAGAAATTTTCGGGTTATACAGATGAGAAAAAAAGATCATGACCCAGGCTGTCTCCCTTGCCACACCACCGGCTATGGGAAACAGGGAGGATTTGTCAGTATGGAAAAAACCCCGCGGATGGTCAATAAACAGTGTGAAAGTTGTCATGGTCCGGCCAGCTTACATCTCAAGGCCCCGACCAGGCTGGAACATCAAGAGACATTGAGCATTCCAAAGAATATCTGTACAAGCTGTCACAGCGGGCACAAGCATCCGGGATATTGAGCCGCTGCACTATATGCCATCATCAGTATGAGCCTATGGAGCATTGAGAAACAGTAAAATGACACCTCTTTTTGACAAATTATGGACATGGTTCCGCATATCCAGCGTAGCCGAAAAGGTGATAATGGGTATGAGCGTAATTCTAATCGTAGTATTAGGCCTCCTTACTTACTATGATATGGTGACGCGAATAAAGTTTCACCTTGGAAAGCAGGAGGAGCGGGCATATGAGATCAGTGACACTGTAATGAGAAGTATTGAGTACCCCATGCTCGACGGAGACATGGAGTCTGTGCAGGCCATCTTGGAAAGCTTGTATAAATTAAAGGACGTGAAAGTCGTAAATCTTTGCAATTTTACAGGCACCATCAAATACAGTGGATTACCAGCCAATGTAAAAATGCTTGACGATTCACAGGCCACCGCAGAGGCACTAGACACCGGTTCCCTGGTGAAGAACCTGGAGGTGCAGGGAGAAGAAAAAATACTTCTCCATGCCATGCCTATCCCGAATGAGGAGACCTGTTATAAATGCCATGGAAGTGAAAATGAAATATTAGGGGTTCTAACCGTCGGGATTAGCTGGGGCCCCGTAGAGGAGCGGGTAGCAGAAGTCAGGAACAGGGAGATTATCTGGGGCCTGGCTTCCCTTGTGATTGTGGGTCTTTTCTTATTCATTTTCTTATCCAGATTCGTTACCCGGCCCCTTGCCCGACTTGCGCGATTAGCCGATGAAATCAGCCGTGGAAAAACAGAGGTTGATTTTGGTAGAAAGGTCAAATGTTGGGAGATAGAAAAATGCACAAAAACCGACTGCCCTGCATATGGAAATACTGCGACAATGTGCTGGTACGTGGACGGAACACTCTGTTTTGGCCAGCCGTCAGGGAGCTTTCCGGAAAAGCTGGATGAGTGTCGTGAATGCAAAGTATATAAAACCCATGTGGGTGACGAAATGGTCCAGTTGGCGGATTCTTTCAAGCATATGGTCTCTAAACTGGATATTTCTGAAAAAGAGATAAAAAAATTAGAACAAAGGACCCAGTTAGTCCAGGCCAGTAAGATGTCCACCTTGGGTGAGATGGCATCAGGCGTAGCCCACGAGTTAAATCAACCGTTAAGTGTTATTAGAATGGGCGCTACGTTTCTGTCAAAGATGATCAACAAGGGCAAAAAGATTGAGGATGAACAACTAAAAACTGTGACTGAAGAAATTGTTGGTCAGGTGGATAGGGCATCGGCAATCATCAATCATATGCGGGACTTTGCCAGGGTGGGTATTAAAACAACAGAGCTTAACGTGAATATTCCTATCAGAAATATCTTTGGGATATTGGGACAACAGTTCAAAGTACGTAATATAGAGATAGAGTTGGACCTGGATGATAACCTGCCCCATATAATGGCAGATAGTAATAAGTTAGAGCAAGTCCTTTTGAACCTGGTTGTCAATGCCCGGCATGCCATTGAGGAGAAGGACGAACAGGGTGGCAAGGTGACAATAAGGTCATTTTCAGACAAAGGAAAGGTTGCAATTAGTGTATCCGATACAGGGAATGGCATTCCAGAACATGTGCTGGATAAAATATTTGAACCATTCTTTACCACCAAAAAAGTGGGTACCGGAACGGGATTGGGCCTGTCCATCAGCTATGGAATTGTCAAGGATTACGGGGGAACTATAGATGTAAAAACAGAGTTGGGGATTGGCACAACATTCCTATTGAAATTTCCTCCATATTCAGATGCTAAATAATGTTCTAACAATAGGGGCAATCTATTGAAGCTTTTACTTATTGATGATGAAGAGCCGGCAAGAAAAATTGTGGGAATGTCGCTGAGAGCTGACGGTTACGAGGTGCTAACCGCAGAGGACGGCAAAAGCGGCCTGGAAATTTTTAAGAAAGAATCCCCCCCCATTGTCTTAACTGATGTAAAGATGCCCGGCATGGATGGCATCGAGGTATTGAAAAGGATTAAGGAAATAAGCCCTGAAACCGAGGTGATAGTTGTTACTGGACACGGCGATATGGACGTGGCTATCCAATCTCTGCAACTTGAGGCCTCTGATTTTGTCACCAAGCCTATTGTGGACGAAGCCCTGACAGTTGCCTTAAAGCGGGCAAAGGAAAGGCTTCATTTAAGGAAAATGCTCAAGGAGTATACCGACAATCTGGAAGATAAGGTAAAGCAAGCCACAGAGGAGATAAGACAGAGGTATGAGTTTGAAGACAATCTGATTCAGCGTTCTCTCGACGGTATAATCGGAACTGATAAGCAGGGAAAAATAATGATCTTTAATCGAGGGGATGAGAGAATATTTGGATATTCCAAGGATGAAGTAATAGGGAAGATTGATATAAAGAGTCTCTATCCACCGGAGACAGCCGAAGAAATCATGCAAGGTCTGCATGGCAAAGAACCAGAAAGACAAGAAATGCATGTCTGGCGAGAGACATTCGTTTTAGGAAAGGACGGTACCAAGATACCGGTTAAGTTTTCAGGAACGGTTCTGTATCAAGATGGTGAGGTCATCGGCAGTGTGGGTTTCCTCCACGATCTGAGGGAAATCAAGCAGCTACAGCAGGAATTGATCAAATCCGAGAGGTTGGCTGCCACCGGAGAAACTGTAGCCGGACTTGCCCACGGTATCAAAAACATCTTAGGTGGTCTTAAGGGAGGAGTCTATATAGTAGACAGCGCACTTAAGAAGGAGGATATGCATAGACTTCGCACCGGTTGGGACATGGTGCAAAGGAATATTGACAGGATTGCAGGCCTGGCTATGGATCTCCTCAACTACTCCAAGGAACGCGAGCCTGAATATGAAAAGTGTTCCCCGAATGCAATTGCAGAAGAGGTGTGCAAACTAATGGATCTCAAGGCAAAAGAATCCGGAGTAGAGATTGTTAGAGATATTGATCCAACCATAGGCGATGTATCTTTAGACCCCAAAGGTATTCATCGCTGTCTGCTTAACCTGGTTTCCAATGCCATTGATGCCGCTATATTTGATGAAGATGAGGGCAAGGAGCACCTGGTGCGGGTAATCACAAGGCGCGAAAGTGATGAAGCGTTTCTTCTTCAGGTCTCTGACAATGGTTCTGGTATGAATGAGACCGTAAGAAAGCAAATATTCAGTTCCCTATTCAGCACCAAGGGGTCAAGAGGTACGGGCCTCGGCCTGCTGGTTACCCAGAAAACAGTCAATGAGCACAGCGGAACTATAAAAGTAGACTCTGAACCTGGGAAAGGCTCAACCTTTGTCATCAGGCTACCTTTTGAGCCGCACTCACATAAAGGCTAATTCCCCTTCTACAAACCCAAGAGCGTTGCTATATCCGGGTGTTTGGTTATTACCTTGACAAACTGTGCTGTACGACGTCCCAAGCGGTTCTCAAGGATCGTGGCAGTCTTTTGCATAACCAGGAATCCCATGGTGTGATCTTGATCAAGAAGGGCCTTGAATTTGTCTCCGGGCATGACCAGGATTTCGCATGGTTCCATACAAACGGCAAGGGAAGTATGGACGGGCCCGGGGAGCAGGGCAGACCAGCCGAATGAGTATCCCGGCTTGATGGCCCCGAGAGAGATGATAAGGGCTGAAGCAAGCTCTGTCTGGAGTAACACCTTGCCCGTGGTCAGTGAGTAAAAGTGGGTGGCCTCACTACCTGGTTCGTAAATGATCTCCCTTTCCGCAAACGACTGCTCTTGAACCAAGGGAAGTATCTGTTCCAGCATGCCGTCGGTCAAATTTGCAAAGAGTCGAATTCTTTTGAGTTGTTCTATAGAAGCCAAATATCTGTTTCTCCTCTCCGTGCCCGCATCTTTGATATTTTCATATCACATTAACAGGTAAATTAACACTAAAAAAATGGTAGCTATAGCCGCACTGATCCCTATGGGTGAGGTGTGTGTTTGCAGAGCCGCTCGAGTTCTTTCGATTTTGCCCTCGAGTTCTTTCCCCTTTACACCGGTGATACTCCACAAGGGAATCATAACCCCAAGACAGAGGACCTCAGGCCAGCGTTGGGATATGCGGCAGATAGATCCGGTCAACTCACCCACAATGACCCTGTCAGCGACCCTGGTCAATCCGTTCATACTAATATCCATGACCCGGTAAAAAAGCCCGCTACCCTTGCGGTAGAACCAATCAGCATCAACATTGACAGCCCTCATCTCGGCGGGAGACATGCCGGAGAGAGTGAGAAGTATGAAGGCAAGGGCGGCAAAGAAAATGAGCTGGGTCTGACCTACTACATGCGGAACCGTGTACGGTACATATTCAACCGGATATGGGAGCAGGCTATACAGATAGCTGGGAAATGACCCGTTGAAGATGCAAAAGAACGCCGCAATGCCCATGGCAAGAAGCATGTGGGGGGGTGCTTCCTTGGGCCTGAGCCCGGAATCATGTCCGAAAAACGCAAAAAACGGGATTTTGATACCAGCATGCTCTAATACACCCACAGAGGCAAACAGAAGGATGAACCATATGATCTGCATATGACCGGTAGCAGCCGCATCCATGACCATTGACTTACTGACAAAACCGCTGAAAAGCGGAACGGCCGAGATGGATGCAGCCCCTATTATACAACAGATACAGGTAAGCGGCATGGTCCGGTAAAGTCCACCCAGGGCAGTGCAGTTGATTTTATTGTTATTACGATACATCACCGCGCCCATGGACATGAACAGCAGGGCCTTGAAGAGGATATCGTTCACGGCGTGGGAAACAGCGCCATTTATGGCCATTTGGGTCCCAATGCCGATCCCGCATACCATAAATCCTACCTGGTTGATCAAGCTGTAGGACAGCACCCGCCTGAGATTGTTTTCAATGACCGCATAGAAGATAGGGAATGCAGTCATAATCGCTCCGATCCATATAAGGGCCTCGGTGCCAGGAAAGCCCCTGGCCAGGGCGTAAACAGCACACTTTGTAGTAAAAGCGCTCAAGAATATGGTGCCGGTAATTGTGGCCTCCGGATAGGCGTCCGTCAGCCATGGATGGAGAAAAGGCCAGGCGCAATTTACGCCAAAACCCAGGAAAATTAATAAGGTGGCAAGTCCATTAAGTCCGATATACCCGAACTCAATAGAGCCTGTCTGATTTACATACAGGACGATGCCTGCCAGAAGGCACAGGCCTCCGGCCGCATGAACAAGAAGATATCTGTATCCTGCGCCTTGAGCTGCCTTTGTCCTGCGGGCCCAGATAAGAAATATGGAAGCTACTGTGAGCATTTCCCAGAAGACAAAGAAAGAAAAAAGGTCTCCGGCAAAGACAACCCCTAGGGCACTGCCGGCATAAACCAGCCCGGCCACATTCTGCACATCGTCTTTTACGTGAATGGCATAGAGAATAGCTATGAAAGATATGAGATGGAAGATGTAACCGAACAGGAGGCTCAGCCTGTCCACTTTACCAAAGATAAGATTATATTCCATAAACCCTACAACCCAATGAGTTCCTTCAGGGATATTGATCAGGTTTATGAAACCTGCCACCGGGATAAGCAACATGTAGGCGCTTTTCCATTTCCCTTTTATCAGAGGAACCAGTAGTCCTCCGATGATAAAAATGGCCGCTGGCGGCAGGACGTCAGTCATAGTAATCCTCTCGTCTCTTCACAAGGGGCCGCAGGATATATTTTGCGGAAAGAACAAGGGCTACGAAGGCGACAAAGGCAAATACACAATAGAATTCAGGCCATTCTTCCGAGGGGAAATGAGTGTGTTTGTGAATAAAAAATTCCAGGGCAAGAAGAAGAACAAGCGATAACAAAAAAGACCATGCCAGTATCTTCATGCTTGCAGGTTTATCAAAAAGATATTTTTTGTCTTCGCTGTTTTCTGGTTTCATAGTGTTTTTTCTATATCCTGAGCAACAAACACGTTACCACTGGCGATCTTGTTCAAAGCGTCTTAAAAAAGATGAGTCCCAGATACAAAACGCCTATGGTGATAGCTACCCAAAAAATGGTCCGAAAAGGCGGAATGGGCTTATGACCAAGTTCCATCTTGCCTTCTATTTCGTCTGTCCTCTCATTTATCATGTTTATACTCCAGTTATACTCTGCACCATCATTCTGGCCAGCCTGAGAAAAGGCTGGGGATAAAAAAGCAGGATCACGGAAATTGTCGCTGTGATAACCAAAGGCACCACACAGAAAACCGGGGCCTCTTGCACCTTATTCTCAAACATGGCATCTTCGGGCCTACAGAAGAATGCCTTATAGGTAATGGGTATAAAGTAGCAGGCATTCAGAAGCGAACTAAAGAGCAAGACTACCAGGAAGCCTATCTGGTGGGCCTGGAGGGTTCCTAGTGCGAGATACCATTTGCTTATGAAGCCGCCACAAGGGGGCATCCCTATTATGCTCAACGAAGCGATAAAAAAGGCTGCCATGGTCACCGGCATCCTTCGGCCTATCCCTATCATCTCGCTGATGTTCTTTTTACCCGTAGCTACAAAGATTGCCCCGGCACAAAAAAATAGGGTGATTTTCCCAAAGGCATGCATTGCAATATGGAGCATGCCGCCAGTCATCCCTTTTGGGGAAAGGAGTGCTACCCCAAGCACAATATAAGAAAGCTGGGCGATGGTGGAAAAGGCGAGAAGCCTTTTAAGGCCGTCCTGGGAAAGGGCAATGAATGAGCCGACCAGGATGGTAAAGGCGGCAACACAACATACTGCCATCCCTAAATGAGATGAGGATAAGAGTTGAATCCCAAAGACCCCGGTCAGGATACGAACGATGCTAAAGACACCCACCTTCACAACAGCCACTGCGTGCAGCAGGGCACTGACCGGCGTAGGTGCCACCATGGCCGCGGGAAGCCATGAATGCATGGGCATAATTGCTGACTTGGCAAACCCGAAGACAAACATGAACAAAAGGATAAAGAGCAGGGACGGAGATGCGGCAGTCCCTGCCAAAATGCCATTTTTGCTGAATTCAAGGGTACCTGCCAGGTTATAGCATATAAGCATGGCCGGCAAAACAAGACCAATGGACGCACCTACGACATAAAGGAGATATTTTCTGCCTGAGCTTCGCGCCTCCAGATCCTGATGGTGTGTAACCAATGGATAGGTGGCAAGAGAAAGTATCTCGTAAAAGAGATACAGGGTTAAAAGGTTCGCAGAAAAGGCTGCACCAATGGTGGCTGAAAGACAGATGGCAAAGAAGCAAAAATACCGGGTCTGCCCGTGCTCTTTCAGCCCTCTCATATAGCCGATCGAGTATGCCGATGTAATAATCCAGAGGCTTGAAGACACGAGCGCAAAGAGCATTCCCAGGGCATCAACCCTGAACTTGATCGCCGCCCCCGGCATGAACTGGACCACCGTATATACTATTTCAGTCCCCCTTAAGATTGCCGGGAGCATAGACAGGACGATCAGAAACTTTGCAACGGCCGCCACAAAGGTCCAAGTCTCACGGACATTGGGGCTTCTGCTTGAGACCACCACCAAAGGAATAATCAAGAGGGAGACCAGGACTGCAAGCAAGGGCCTTATTGACGTAATCGTTTCCATTCGATCCCTATTCTATCTCCATCATATAGACCGTCACATAAAGCCCTTTGGTATGACAAACTGGACTATGTGGTTTACGATGTCACCGGTATACAGACCAACCAAGATCAGGCTTATAGCAACTACATAAAGGGGAACCAGCATAGTGAGCGGGGCCTCGGCCATCACTGCCGGATGATGTTCGTGCCCCTCATGGTCGCTGAAGGGCTCATAAAAGCCGATCTCAAAGACCCTGAAAAAGAGCACTACATTGATCAGGCTGCTGAAGAGCAATGCGACCATAAAACCATACTGGTGCGCCTGAATGGCCCCCAAGATGAGATACCACTTGCTGAAAAAACCGCACGTCGGAGGCACACCGATGATGGATAGTGCTCCGATCACAAAGGCCCCCATGGTAAATGGCATCTTGGCGAACAACCCTTTCAGGTCGCCAAAGGCATATCCTTTTATCTTGTAAACTATGTTACCCACCACGAGAAAGACGCAAAGTGTCATCAGGGCATCGTTTACAATATGGAGGACTGCCCCTGTCAATCCGGCACGGTTTCCAAGCCATGCGCCACCAACCATATAGCCCACTTCCGCCACGACGATGTATGTTAACATCTTCTTTAAATTGCGCTCTTTCAGGGCAAGAACGGCGCCCATGGCAATAGCAATGACAGCAAGCCAGACAACGGCGTCGTGCACGGCCAAGGTGTTAAAGACAAATTTCGGGGTAAAAATGGTCAACATAAGGCGAATCATCACATAGACCATCACCTTGGTTACCAGCGGGGCAATCAGACTGCTTGACGCAGAATTGGCAAATGTATAGGCATTGGGTAACCAGGCGTGAAGAGGGAAAAAGGCCATCTTGAGCCATACCCCGACCATACAGATGATGAAAGCGGCCAGTACGGCCTTAGACTGATAAAGCGGGGGCAATAACCGGGCAATATCCACCATATTCAATGAACCGGTGACAATATAGAGATATCCAATACCCAACAGATAAAAGCAGGCCCCAATTGTACCCATGTACAGATAATTAAGGGTCGCCAGCGGGGCACGTTCCTCTCCCATGGCAAGCAACCCGTAACCCGTGAGTGACGCAATCTCCAACAGCACATACAGGTTGAAGGCATCTCCAGTGACCACAATACCCAATAGACCGGTTACCATCAGGACATATAGTGTATAAAAAGGGCCTGTTTTGTCCGGAAACTGTTGCTCAACAGTCCTTTTGCTTGATATTAAATTGAGGAGGGCAACTATGGAAACTACCGGCAGAACAAGGCCATTGAGATAATCTATATAATAGGCTATGCCCATAGGGGGTGACCATCCACCTAATTTATAGACGATAACTCCTTCATTCAGGACCCTGAACAGCAGACCAACGGATGACCAGGCTGACACACTCAGGGCGGCAACAGCAATAGGGAAGCACCATCTCTTGTTTACCCATCCGGCAACACTGACGACAAGGGCCGACAGGAGCGGGACAATTACAAGGAGTGCAGGATACTGTTCGCTCATTTTTCCCTTACCTGCGCCAGGATTTCATCTTCTTCCAGGGTGTTATAGTTATTATAGATCCTTATGGCCAAAGCCAGGGCCACCCCAAGGGTGGCCACGCCCACTACAATGGCGGTCAGCATCAGCACATGAGGCAATGGATTAATATAGTCCACGGCATGCACGACGTGGTGCGCATTAGGGCCGTGGCCATGCTCTAAGATTGGAATCGTGGCTCCTTTCTTGACACCTATGGACACGTAAAACAAGATGATGGCGGTCTGAAAGATGTTCATGCCAACGATCTTTTTTACGAGATTGTTCTTGGCGATCATGGCGTATAGCCCGATCATCATCAAGGTGATGTAAATCCAGTAATTATATTTGGCAACAACCATTGAAATCAGATCGGTCATATCCTAAAGCCCTTGTCTGTATCTGCCTGCAGATGAGATATTGTTATAGATCCAGATCATGGTGGCCAGGACAGCAATCCCTACGCCGATTTCCACAATGAGAATGCCATGGGATCGCGCTGTAATCGGGTCGACATGCAGTACCCCGGCAAGAGCGCTGTAGTCCAGGAAATTTTGCTTTAACAATAGACAGAGGGCACCGGTGCCGGCATAAATAAAGACGCCGACAGCACAAAGGATGCCTATAAGCTTCTCGCTCATTCGTCTGACAGCAGTTCTCAGATCGTGGGAGATGGCAAGCAAGATGACGCTTGCCCCCAGGATAACACCTCCCTGGAATCCGCCGCCGGGGCTGTGATGTCCATGGGCGATCACATACAGGGCAAAAAGCTGGACAAAGGGAATCAATATCCGACACCCTGTCTTGATAATCAGGTCAGGAGGTGTCCAGACGGCGTCAATCCGTTCAAAGTCAGCGGACGGCGGCATCTTGTATCCCTCTTTGAGCTGGATGGTCACGCCGGTGAGGACATGCCGGTAATACCTTGTTTCAGGCTCTTCCTCTTCGCGGCGAGAGATTCGCAGGAGAAAAAAACATACGACGCCTGCTGAAAAGATCACAGTGGTTTCAAACATGGTGTCAAAACCACGATAGTCTGCAAGCACAGCGGTGACGATGTTGGGTACCGAGGTCTCTTCCATGGTCTTTTCAATAAAGTGAGGAGAAAGATATGTGCTGGCCGGAGAGGCCGGGTCTGACCACGCTGGAAAATCAGCCGCGGCGTAAATAAGCAGTGCACCTGTCACGACTGTTATGATGAGTCCGATGATCTTCAATCTTTTGTCCTCCTTGATGTGCGGAATACAGCGGCAACAAAAAAGACCGTACTGACACCTGCTCCGACCGAAGCCTCAGTAAAGGCCACATCCACTGCTCCCATGATGGACCAGAGCAGACACATCATGAAGCTGTAAGCCCCAAACAGGATGGCGGCACCAAGCAAATCCTTGACCATAAGGGCGCCAATACCAGCGATAACGACCAGGGTGAGAATTGCCAGATCTATCGGCCAGATCATAGGTTACCTCCTTTTCTCTCCCTTGGTCCAGGGGGCCAGACCGGCCCTGACGCCGGCGTCAACAATGCCGTGGGTTGCTGTAGGGCTGGCCAGAAAAATAAATACAACAATAAGAAGAATTTTCAGGCTGGTCAGCAAGGCGCCCAGGGAAAAATGATGGAGGTTAAAAAGGGCAAAGGCGGTCATGGCCAGAAGGGAGCCAAGGGTATCAAGTTTACCTGCGGGGTGGAGCCGGGAATAAAAATCAGGAAAACGCAGAATCCCCACTGCCCCCCCTGTAAGGAAAAACAGCCCAGAGAATAATAGCACGCATACAATGATATTCATGATATCCATTTATCAAAACCTCCCGGGTCCCTCGCAAACTCCTGTTGCGGGCATTGGCATGCCGCCTGTCCTTGGTACGAGAATCCTTGAGTAGTCTTTACCGATACAGCGCTTCATCGTACAATCCTTTACGCTTTTGAAAGTATCTTGAAGCCGCCAGCACTGCGATAAAGTTTAGCATGGCATAGGCCAGCGCAATGTCCACGAACATATCCATACGATGGTAGAGAAAACCGATCATAATAAGTAATACGACAGTCTTGCTCCCAATGGCATTGACACCAATCATCCGGTCCAGGACTGTTGGCCCAATCATGGCCCGGATTAGGGAAAGGACCATCAGAAAGGCCAGATAAAGACTCGAGTATAAAAAGATGCTATCCATCAGACTCCCCAAATATCTTGGCAATCCTTGCCTCCATCTCACCCGGCAAGGGTTCACCAGACGCCTTGTCAATGGCATGAACCTTAAAATCACCATCGGGTGATACATTGACTGTAATAGTGCCGGGAGTGAGGGTGATCGAATTGGCAAAGGTGACCAGGGCCAGATCACCCTCCAGCTTACTTCGGAATTTAACAATTTTGGGGTCGATCAGGTCCATCATCCTTGGATGGAAGACAAGATATGTAACATGAAGGTTTGCTTTGAAGATCTCCTTCATCAGCCACAGGAGATACGGGACCCATCGGACCAACAGAATTAAAAGACCTCTCATGGAAGGACGCAACAGGTCGGCCGAAAGGTAAGCCACGATTGCGCAGGAGATAACCCCGAGGCTGAGATGAAAGGGATCAAACTTGCCTGAAAGGACGACCCAGACGCCGAACAAGATAAAGAATGTGACCACATAAGGGCCAAAATTCTTTCGGCGCCCTGGACCTTGATCAGAAATTTCTCGTTTGCTGGTATTGTGCTTGCGCCCCAGCCCTTCTTCCTCTTGCTTATCCAACAGGTGCTCCTCCCATATTTTTGATCGGTTTGCAATTTTGGGAAACGGAGACGAGTTGACTTTTTAACAGCAATAGATGTGCCAGTCCCTCATTTTTTACAGTAATGTCTTTTAACATACTGATTTTACAGCTTTTGTTCTAATTTGTTTTGAGGCGGAAACAGATTTGGCAGTGTTGGAAAGTGGCAAAATAATGCCGCATAAATAAGGAAATGATTATTTAGGCATTTTTTTGCCAACCTAAGAAAGCGGAAGTCGCAGAGTGAAGTTGGTACCGACCCCAACCTTGCTGTCAAGAGTGATGGTTCCGCCCAAATTCTTTACTATATTCTGGCTGATTGAGAGGCCAAGGCCTGTACCCTTGCCCGGAGCTTTGGTGGAGAAAAACAGTTGAAAGATCTTTTTTTGGTTTTCCTCCGTAATTCCAGTACCATTGTCTTCAAAACTTATCTCCACCTCCGAGTTTATTGAAAGGGTCTTTATCCGGATATACCCTTTGTCTTCCCCCTTACTTCGGATAGCATGAATGGCATTGGTAATGAAATTTACAAAGACCTGCTCCAACAACTTTGGATCAGATTTCATGAGTAGGGGACCTGACATAAACTGAGTATCGATTTCTATGGATGTGTGTTTGAGTTCGGGTTTAAGAAAACTAATGCTGTCTCTGAGCACGTCGTGGATATCAAATTCGATTAATGCCAGGGTTGAACCACGGGCGAAGTCCAATAGTTCATGGGTTATGCTGCGACAGCGCTTGGTCTGGTGGCTGATCTCTTTGGTGGCCTTCTCCAGTTCTTCCCGGTCCTCAGGACTTAAGCCTTTAGCGTCGCTGATTACCTCGCCGGCCCATCCCGAAGCCTCGCTAATAATCGCCAGAGGATTATTGATCTCGTGAGCGACCCCGGCTGCTATCCTCCCTATTTCCGCCAGTCTGTCGATTCGGACCAGGTCTTCCTGGATCTTCTTCCACAGGGTGATGTCCCTGCACACTCCGACCGTGCCTACACTTTGGCCTTCCCTGTTTGTCAGGTTTATAAGGGAAACATTGAAATAAACCGTGCCTCCCTCCTTGTGTCGAAAGGGGATGTCCAACTGCACTGTGGGGCCATCATGCCCGGAAGAGTTAAAAAACTCCTCAAATGATACAGGGTCTTCAGCCAAATCCTTTATGTAAGTACCTATTAATTCCATAAAGGAGTAACCCAACACTTTTTCAGCGCCCTTGCTGAAGGAAATCAGCATTCCACCAACTTCAGTAGCAAAGATCATATCCTCGGAATTCTGCAGAATACACTGAAGATAGCCCCTGGTCTGATGTAACTCTATTTTATAACCGGCCAGTTCTTGCCTGACCTTTTTCAGCTCGGTCTCCAGAGAGTTAGTCGAATCCATAGATTTTGCGCAACTCAGCAATGGCCTGTTTCATCCCACGTGCCCCCATCCCATGGTGGTGAAGTTCTTCCAGTTGCTCTTGGAATTTCGCTTCTTGTAACTTCATTTTTTTCTCGTACGCTTCTTTAATGACTGCCACAAGATGGTCATAGTCAACAGGCTTTAGCAAATACTGGAAGGCTTCCTCGTGGCCGCTTTCCAGGGCGCTTTCTATGGAACCATGGCCGGTCAATACGATGCATTGTAGGAATGGTTGGATCTCTCTCAGCCTTTTTTGCGTCTCCACCCCGTCTATCCCCGGCATCTTCAAGTCGACAACCGCTACATCAAAATGCTCTTGTTTTGCCACCTCGATAGCGTCCTCGCCGGAAAAAGTGGCCTTTACTGTATGGCCCTGTCTAAGAAGGCGCTTGGACAGGTATTCAAGCAAAGTCGCTTCATCGTCTACCAGTAAAACTCGAATAACTCGAATGGTTGATTGCTCATTCATAGATCGCTCCTTGAAATCAGTTGCAAGTCCTAATTACATCCGGGTCAAAACATATATCTATTCGAAAACCTTAACTAAAATTTTTTAGTATTTTCTCAGGGCATTGTCAAGGGAATTCCAAAGGCCGACACCACCATTTGCGCGCAGAGCCCAGGATAGGCATTAATGTCCTCATGGATGCCGGCTCGCCATATTGATGCGTTTTTCATGTTCGGCCTTTCTATCATAGGCCTTGTTGATTTTTGCGATCAGGTCTTCAGTATCGCAGGGTTTGCTCAAATAACTATAGGCACCAAGCCTCATTCCTTCTATGCCTGATTCACGGGACGCATGGCCAGTTAACATGATTACCTCGGTAAGTGGCTTTATCTTCTTGATTTCCCCCAGGGTCTCGATCCCGTCCATACCAGGCATAAGCACGTCCAGTATGACCACATCAAAATCGTGTTCAATCGTCATTTCAATGGCATTTTCACCACTTAAACAAGTTGTTACATCATACTGATAGCTTATCAAACGCCTTGAGAGAAATTCCAAGAACATTTCTTCATCATCAACTAACAAGAGCCTGGGTTTCATCCTTAGTCCTATGTTCGAAAGTTGTTCCTATTTGTCCAGCTTATAACTTTGCCTCGCCTCTTTTTCCCGTCCTCCGGAACTCAATACCATAATCGCTCATCTTTTGGCGAAGGGTGCGGGGTTTAATCTCCAGAAGTTCAGCGGCCCTGACTCTCTGTCCTTTCGTCATCTCTAAGGCCCTCAGAATGATGGTTTTTTCCAGCCGTTGACGTGCCTTTCGCAATGGCTCAATAGGACCATGGGCTGCAAAATCGAAAGATGATACGCTTGAATTATGGGACTCTTGCCCCGAATTCTCCCCAGGATCAAGGGTCACTACGTCCATAGCATCCTCTGGAAAATCACTAACAGTGATTAGAGGTCCTTGGGCCATCAGAAACATTCTTTCCATTATGTTCTTAAGTTGTCTAATATTCCCCGGCCAATCGTAAGACATCAAGTACTCCATGGCCTCAGAGGAAACGGATACCCTGGGCTTTTTATATAATTTAGCAAATCTTTCCAGGAAATTATTCACCAGATGAGGAATTGCTGCCTTCCGTTTCCTTAAAGGAAGAAGGTTAATGGGGATCACCTTTAGGCGGTAGTAAAGATCCTTTCTAAAACACCCTGCCCTGACTTCTGTTGTCAGATCCTTGTTGGTCGCCGCAACAATACGAACGTTCACCCTGATGGGTATCTCTCCTCCGATTCGACAAAAGCAGCCATCTTCCAGTACCCGCAGAAAGTTCACCTGATTAGACAGTGAAATCTCCGAGACTTCATCTAAAAAGAGAGTCCCGTTATTGGCCTGCTCAAATCTCCCCTTGGTTTGCCTGATAGCACCTGTAAAGGCCCCCTTTTCATGGCCGAATAGTTTACTTTCAAACAGCTCACCGGAAAGAGTACCGCAGTTTACCGGCACAATCGGTTTGTCCCTCCGGTTGCTTTTTTGATGAATGATGCGGGCCACAAGCTCTTTTCCAGTTCCGGACTCCCCGGAAATTAAAATATTGGCGTCAAATTTGGCAATCTGTTGCACGGTCCTGATCACCGAATGCATGTGCTCGCTTACTATGACAAACTCCGGAAATAGATCAGGCTCGATTTGACCGTGTAACGCAATCTTATGAGATATCATCTCATTTTCACCTTTTCTCGCTGCCTGACTGCCGATTGACCGAGCCCCATAGAAAGCCCTTATAGGGTATGGCTTTTTCTCTTTAAATTAAAATCAGTAGCAGATGGGCAAAAAAATGTCAAAAACTATTTTGCTTCAAACTTTGCGGCATAAATATGCCGCTTCATAAATGGCTGGAGTTTTCTGCAAATAGTACACAAATGCTTAAAAATCAATATGTTAGCAAATAGCAGGTAAACATCCAAGGATCTGGCACATCGCTTGCTCAAATTAAGAAGTCACTAGGTAGGTAGAAGGTGGAAGGTGATAGGCTGACATACTTCAGCCTTCCACCTTCTACCTTCTACCTAAAAAGTCTGGATGTAATGCCTGAAAAACGAATTAAAGATCTGATGCTTGATGTGTTGGCACTTGAGCGTATATCGCCGCAGACAAAGGTGGCAGAAGCGGTCAAGTTGCTGAATGAAAAACAAAAAGGTAGGTGTCCTTCGTCCTTGCTGGTGGTTGACGAGGTGGAAGACGAGGAAGAGATCCTGGGAATGCTCACTATTGATGATATTATTGCTCATATGGAGTCTTCTACAAAGGCCACCGAAGAGCTTCCCATCTTCTGGCAGGGTCAGTTTTTGGAGGAATGTGAGACTATACTTGAAAGGCCCGGCAGTGAAATCATGTCGCCGGTAACGCATGTCATTCATCAAAACGGTACCCTCATGGAAGCTGTCCATCTCATGACTTCTCACAAGATCGATTGGCTCCCTGTCGTGGAAGGGGAATCTGTCGTAGGAATTCTTTTAAAGGAAGACCTGTTTAAGGAAATCGTGGCGGCAGCCACAACTGAGGTTCCGGATTTTCTTTAAACCCTGAACAAGGAACCTGTGAACCTGTGAATGCTTAGGGCCGGCTTCGGTCAGGTCACAGTGAGCAGCTCTGCTACCACTGCATCCGCCTCTGTCAAAAGCCGTCTTACCATAGTAGTTGCTCCTGTGGCCTGATTTTCGGCAAGCAGAAGTGTCTTCAGGCCAAGGGGGACGATTTCTCTGTGGCATTTGGACATGGCCATTATGAGTGCAGCCAAGGCGCTCAGGGCCTGATCCAGTTCAGGATTGGTCTGGAAATTAACTGCTCGAAGGCGTCTCAAGAGATAGGCTACGCAGGCGCTGAGCAATGCGTACGCCTGGATCTTGTTCAGTTGTTCAGTATCAGGAGCATTTCCCTCAAGCAGAATCCGATGTGCATCCCACTTGGCAAAGAGCTGATGATACTCTATGAATTTTGTGGCTGCGTCAGAGCCGACATGGCCTGAGAGTATTACAAACAGGGTCTTTTCATCCAGTTCCTCGCCGCATGCGTCAAACGTATGGGAAGCATAGGTCCACGAGCGGGGAGACGACCATGCCTGTGACTCCATGGGGGTCCCCAGGAAGTATTCAGGATAGTGTTGCAAAAAGGTGATAACATCCTGACGGAGTCCTGTTTGCAGGGCAAAGTCCCTTGTCCATTGGTCAACGTCCGGCCTCAGGTCCACAAAGAAGATCCGGTTGGCAACCGGGGCCAGGATTTCATGAAAATCCGCCCGATCTGTTGAACGATTACCTGCAAGTACCATGGCTACACGCTCAGGCAACCGGTGGTCATGAATGGTGCGGTATGTCAGCAACTGAAAGAGGTAGGCCTGGATCTGGCGATTACACAAGTGGGCATCATCCAGAAAGAGGATAATAGGGACATTCGAGTTGGCAGGCGCTATTTCGAGCACATCGAAATTGAAGATCTCCGGGCAGGACCAACGGACCTGTTTGCCGTTTCCGGCATCCTGAACCATGGGCAATCCTGTAATCTGTTCCAGCATCAGGGTGGCCATATAGACCACCTTGAGCCCGTATCCCTTCTGTTGGCAGAACTGGCGCATGAGATCGGATTTGCCTATTCCGGGCGGGCCGGACAGCCAAAGAATGGACCTGGTCCCGTCAGAAAGGCCTGAATCAGTGTGGCGGGTGATATAGGGTATGGTTTCTGAAAGTGTTAAACCGGTATTCATATACAATTCCTCACTGGATATTTATTACTTTTCCACGGAGTCCTTTTGGCACTATCTTGCCGGTGCTCAGATATATTCTCGGTAGCCAGGGTGGAAGCATGTCCTGACAATCAGGGATATCGCTTTCCATGTCCGTAAAGGCCAAATAGACTGAAACAGGCTCCTCGCTTCGATAACGTGTATAATCGGTTATCGCATCAAAGACCTGTCTGTGTGATGTACCCCCACGGTGTCGTCTAATTTTCAGTTCTCCCAGATCGCTCTGGCCTATGCTCTTAAACTCCTGTTGCCACCGAATTTCCGTATCGTGTTTGATGACAAGAATACGGCGATAACGTTCCTTGACCTCTTGCAGTACTGCCAGGACCCTTGATAGATCCGAATCATCTACAGAGGCGGATTCGTCTATGCTGATCACTATTGTCCCGGGTACAAACTCATCAGTAGATGCCGGCAAATATGGGATTTTGCCGATGTTTGCCAGCCAGGTGACCCTGGGTCGGCCCCATGCTATTTCAGCGGAGCGGTCCAGTGCCAATCGCAGGGAATCGCGCAGAATTGCCTCCCAGTCAGTGGTTGGCCCGCAGAGCATGGCCATAACGGCCTTGGCATGCAGCGAGCCGTGACCCCGAAGTACCTCACGGAAGAGATGGCGGGAGAGCTGAAGTGCGGATTCCCTTGCCTCCTGTTGTTTTTCGTCGCGGTCAGAACGGGGATATATGGGGCTCTGTCCAAAGACGTCGTCCCGGCTGACTCCTTCCTCTTCTTCTTCCTTTTGCTTACGAAAATCTCCTTTACCTTCGCCCATTCCATCGATTTCAGGAGACGGTATTTCTAACCGGTTCTGCTCTATATCCTTCTTCTTGTATCGAATACGCGAATATACAAGGTAAGGTTTGCCGATAAAGCGTCGCCGCCCCATCTCGAGAGCACCCATCTCCTTTACAGACAGGTCACGAGGTGGTGATACATCTACATTGGCTGACTCGCATAGCAGCCGATAGATCTCCTCTTCCAGGAGGTTTTTGAATTCGGGGTTGTAGTAAGCCGGGTCTTCTCCACTGAATATCCAGCGGGTCTGGTAAGGGACCATTTTTGGATCAAAGATCGAGCGAAATTCGTCAAGTAGTCCGTTTATCATATAGTCCGTGGCCAGAACCCATAGCTCCGGATCACGGTTGCGTCTTCGCTGATCATGCAAAAAAAGGACATGACATATTTCATGCAGGAGAAGAAACGTCAGCGTTCCTTCTATATCAGGCTTATTAAGGAAAGGGCTTTGGCGGTTGATGTAAAAGCAGTCCTCTGTGCGAAGTACACGGATGTCCTCATCAAGGTCCAAAAAGCGGATTTCGAAATTGAGAAGCGCAAGCCCAAGGGGCAGGGCATTGGGATCTCTCAGAATTCCTGCCTGTATTCGCTGGAGGAACTCTGTTTCTTTTTCAGGATCAAGAGGCGGCTTCATCTCTGCAGACGGAAAAGGAGTGCATCCTGTGCCCAAATGGCTTGATAGGCCTTGCAACGGTGAATGAGAATTCGGCATAGTTCCTCTGTCCAAACCAGTCGGCCGGCGTCATACCATTGCGGGAGGTCGTCGGTGCAGTGAATTGCCAGAAGCTCCGCGGCAGTCCGGCCGTCCCACATGCCCTCCCAAGGGAAAAGCGACGGTTCCCACCAAACGGAAAAGTCGTTGTTCAAATCACGTATCAAGCAACCGGTACTGGATTTCCACGGAAATCGATCCGGTTCCCACCACTCTGTAAGTCTGTAACCAAGGTGACGAATAAGAAGACGGATATGTTGGGGACGCCACAAGAATCGATCCGGATTCCACCACACATCAAAAGAATCCGGGTAGTGCTTGATAAGGGCTCCCACGGCTCCCCAGGGGAAGGCGTCCGGGTCCCACCATTCTTCCAGTGATTCAAGCTCTTTCCATGGGATATATGGACCAGTTGTCAACTGGCCAGGATTCACATGAATCATATTCTTGCCTCTTTTTTTCAGAAGGTAATAGGGGGTCTATGCGTAAGATTTCTCTGCTATTGTAACTCAGATTCATTT
>DFBQ01000174.1:29347-30520 GCA_002367355.1 Deltaproteobacteria bacterium UBA3076
GCTATAACATAAACATATTCGTAATATATAAGTTACGCATACGAAACTTATATAGCTATTTCAGGATAGCGGCTCAAAATAGACTTTTTTCAGCGTAATCAAGTATCAATTTTGTAAAAGGCACGAAAAAGAAAAGAATTATGGCTCAACCGGAATTTGTGTGATGCCCAAACCCGTCAACCGGAATCAGTGTGGTGAATAAAATCAACCTATTACGCAAAACATTGGTAATTTTTCAATAAGCCACTGTGATTTGGAAACTAACGTCGGTGTTGAAGAGGCGGCCAAGATATTGGAATCCCAAGGTTTGAGCGAGTATAGGTTCAACCTTTTCCGGTCCTGCCTATTAAGAGAATGCTACTCGGCAATTGAGGAAGGCGATGCGCTCCGTGCAGCGTATGCTGCGCATCAAGCAGATATATTCAAAGAGTATTCGTTGATAGAACATCACCACCTAAAAGAAATCATCTGGCTTGGTTACGGCTGCTATGCTGATCTTACTAAGAACGAGGGAATGACTGAGCAGTCTGCGAAAGAGAGAAAACTAATTAAGGGTACTATTGAGAAAATTCGTACGTTCGATACTGAGTATCTTTACGCTCTTGCAAAAGACGGTAGTGACGTCGCATCTCGTTTAACGATATCCGGAGTTTCTGAAAATACGCTGAGAGCTCTGATTGATCACGAATTAGAACGCCGAGAAAAAGATCGAGAAGAAAATATTAAGAAAGAGGAAATCAAGATAAAGAAAGCGGCGAACTCCATAAAACTTTGGGGATTTCTTTTTACGCTTGCCAACGGACTGATCCTGGCTTTCTATAAGAACTGGATAGGATAATTTAGTGTCGGCGAATGAAAACACACTTATCGGGATAAGGAGGAGCCTCACAGCTCCCCCCTCCCACACCACGCAGCGTACGGGTCCGTACCGCGCGGTTCGGCTGATCAGGCAGGATCAGATCCAGGGGAACACAAGTCCGAGTGATCATCACTCGGCTCCCTTATCGTCTGTTTCTGATACAGCGACACAATCATCAACATAACGAGCAGGGCATGCTACACGCTTAGGGACTTCACTGAAATAAAACTACCCGTTTCTACAGAAAGACCACAGTATCGACGGGCGGGTCTCATTTGTGTTGGGTAGAATATTATTAGTGAACTCCCTTACTG
>DFBQ01000020.1 GCA_002367355.1 Deltaproteobacteria bacterium UBA3076
ATTATTTTTGTGAAAATCTATAGCCTTTAAGGCCGGGACATATATGCCTTTTACAATGACATCTCGGCTGTCACCTTGCTTGAACAAGATGGTCTGCTGAAGGGCATTCAAGTTGCTTGAGTCCGCAAGACCCCTCAGTCCATACAGGGCCGCATTCATCCCGGACCATCCGGACCCTATGTCCTATCAACCATTTCAACTCAGTTCCCTATCTTTCCTATTTTTCCAGACCGCCTGACGCCACCGCTGTAAGCAATTTCCGTGGTATCTGATTCGCCTTGAGCAGTGTTTTCAGCGCGGCGTACCGAAAAAAAGCCTGGGTCCACGTGTGTAACATGTCCTTATCGGCCCAGTACAGAAGCTTTTTCTCCCCCCAATCGCCCAATCTATCTACGAGGTCCTCATTCTCAGCCGCGTATACCATGACCATGTCCACATAGTCATCCAAATCATTGGGCTCGCGACCCGCTTGACGACAAATCAACCTATACCCCGGATTGTTCTTTTTAATTTCATTGATTGTGTTTCCGTAATGCTCAATTACGAATGTTTTCATGTCCTGTCTTTCATCCCTGGGCTGCACGTCACCATAATCCAGGACGGCACCGTAATGCTGCGTTAACTCGCGCCTTTCCATGCGCGCGACGTGCGCTGGCAACATGCCGAGCTCCACTATTTTCTCTAAGTACGGGTCCGGATCGACGCCGAAATCTGTTGAGCGCAGACGATCAAGGTCTCGCGACAGGATGTTTGCATCGTAGTCGAGCTCAGCCATGCAAGCGATCCGACCGACCTCCGAGAGCATAAGAAGATTGATGCAATCGATCAGTTCTACCTCGAGCCATAGCTGCTTGTTCAACTGGCCCTCGCCGAGGCCGAGCAAATCTCGCACCGAACCTGCCATGAACCGGCCCCATCCCAAGATCTTTCCTGCTTTGGATCGTCGTTCGAGCTTACGATCAAAACTCAACTCGCTGTTGAGCGATGCGATCAATGATCGAAAATACTCGGCGCATTCCGTGAACGAGCTAAGCGCCATCTGGACGGCCAGAGCTGTTCCTTTGCGCTGCTCCCCGGCCATCTGAAGCGATCGAAAGGCTCCGCGTAGCTTGCCGATCGCCTGCGCATCGACTTTGGCTTCGAGTCTTTCGAGAAGCGCAACCGAAGCCATCGCCGAATTGAGGAGGGCATTGACGAGCCTATCGGTAATCATGCCTGTTCTCCTAATGTATGTTTCGCGCAGTTAGATTATAACCACCTTAATTGACTTGTTTTTTCCTTTTACAGCACATTATTTCTAAATAGGGAAAAAAACAAGAAGGAGGTTCTATCATGCGTGAAAATTCCAACGATCCTGCTCCCAAAGACCTGCCCCTACCTGATATACCCACTCTGATTCACCGTTGCATGAAAGTCGAAGAGGATCGAAACCTTTCAGACAATTCCATGAAGGAGCTTCGGCGGTATCTGAATGAATTTTTAGCATACTGTCAATCTCAGGGTATCAGTTCCGCTGAAGAGCTGACACCCTCATTTCTAAAAACCAATGCCGACCAACGGTGCATGGATGCACGCCCCACGCTCAAAAAGGCCATGGTCAGGTGAACTGAAGGGTTTGGCGATGCTTGGCAAGTCACAACAAGCGACTGCGCCACTTCTTTGGATCCCGGGATGTATGGAAGATGCAGTAGACTGTCACCTTCCCACCGGCGTACTCGTAAAAGATGGCGTACGGAAATCGCCTCAACAACGCCCGACGATATTCCTCGTGGACTTTCGCGTGGAGTTCGGGCATGCGACAAATTGCTTGGATACTGGCGTCCACACAGCCGAGAAACTCTTCCCCCAAACCGGATCGCCGATCTTCGTACCAACAATATGCCTCATCGACGTCCTGTTGTGCTTCCGGCGCGATTATTAGTTCAGCGGCCATAACGACTTCGAACCCTGCGTTTTACCTCGTCCCACGAAAGCCCCGAAGCCGGGCTGCTCATCAAGTTGGCCTTTCGACGAGCCAACTCATCCTTTTGCCATTCATGCACAGGAACCTCTGACGGTGTAGCCGCCAGATCGTCCCAAAGATCTTCCACCAGTTGTAGCTTCTCTGGTGGACTTAGGTCGAAGATGGAAACAGCATTTAAATTCATTGTTACCTCCTGATAGCAGGACAATGCTCACGTTCGAATTGATTGTTTCGGTTGCCCAGTTAGATTTTCTTTCACCGAACCTGATCCCTCCCAACTCACTTAACATACTAATATACTCTAAACGAGAGGATATGAAAATATAGTTCGGAACTGGTGGTTTCCTTTCAGACCCTGACCCGGACAAGCCGGAACCAAACAGGTTTGAATACAAAAAATTGATCACGAAAGCACGAAAATACGAAGACACGAAAGCCTGAATGTTGTTTTATTTCGTGCTTTCAATCTTTCGTGTTTTCGTGATTGTATTTCAGAATTTTCTGCCAGAAAAAACACGAAAATAATTGCTAAGGTACTAATTATCCAACTTTGCAAAGCCGCCTGCTGTAAGGGCAGGTTCTGCAATAGCCAAAATCAGAAGGATCATGGGCAAAGGGAGTCTCATGATCCAATATCTCATCAATAATAGCCTTTAAGGCCGAGACATATATGCCTTTTACAATTTCATCTCGGCTGTCACCTTGTTTAAACAAGACGGTCTGAAGGGCATTCAAGTTGCTGGAGTCTGCAAGGCCCCTCAGCCAGTACAGGGCGGCATTCATCCCGGACCATCCGGACCATAGGCCAGCGTCCAAATGACAGCCTAAGAGCCTCAAGGAAATTAGTTCCTGTACCGATATTAAAAAGATGGACCAAGATGAGATAGGCAACGAACAAACCCATCCCAGTCGGTGTCATCCTGAAGGATGTTCCTCCGCTCGATAGCATACGCGCAATGATAAAACCGACAACCAGAATTCCCATTTCCTCAATCATCCTTGATGAAGATATTTATCCGAGGAATGGGATCGATCTCAGGCGTGTCGGCATATTTGCCGAAAACATCAGAGACGGCTTCAAATTTGAGCCTATTGAACTCGAGCCCGACCCTGACAAGCCCGGCAGATACCGCCTGTTAGATGGGGCTCACAGATGGAGCGCCTACAAGTCAAACGGGGTAGCAGAGGCCGAAGCGGTCATAAAGAACCTGGATGGGACAAATCCGCTGCTCTATGCGGCTAAAAAAGCCATTGGCCCGAGACAGTTGACGGAAGACGAGGCAAGAGATACCGCGCGACGCGCCTATAACAAAAATCCAGCCCTGACATCTTCAGCAATCGGGAAGGCCATTGGACGAGCAAGACAGACAGTGGACTCATACATAGCTGATCTCCGCGCCGCAACACAGATGGGTCTCGACATCAAGATATTTCGTATGAACCGCCTTGGCATCCCGCAGGACAGGATCGCAAAGAGATTGGGGGTAGACCAGAAGACAATTCATAACCATTTAGGAAAAATGCCAGTATTGGCAAATTTCCTAAATACCGACCTATCCAGAGGCTTCACAGTTGCACAGGTAGCAGAAAAACACGGCTGGACAGAACCGATGGTCTGGTCACTGGCCCTGGAAGCCAAAGAAGACCTTGAAAGATTCAAGGAACTTGGCTGGGGACTGAGGACATGGGACCTATGGGAATGGAATGATTGCGACCGACGATTCGGAGACGACTGGCCGGGGCGTATCCCGGCCCAATTGATAGCCCACATCCTTTACTACTTCTCGAAACAAACAGATCTGATCCTTGACCCCATGGCAGGAGGAGGAGTGACCCCCGACACATGCCTGGCCCTGAACCGCAGATGCTGGGCCTTTGACATGACAGACCGGCCTGAGACACGCCCCGAAATCGAACCCTGCACCTGGACATTACCAGATAGTCCAGACAAACCAGATTGGCCAATCACCTCAAAGGGCAAGCCCGATCTTATCATTTTTGATCCGCCATACTTTGACAAAAAGGCCGCCGACTATGCGGAAAAAAGCATATCCGATTTGTCAAAAAAAGAATACCTGGAATTCCTTGAGGCCTTCTTCGCCCTGCTGAAACGCAATGCCAAAAAGACAACAAGGCTTGCATTCATCAATGCGGATTGGAGAGATTTTCAGAATAAACCCGCGGCGGAAGAATCCGGCAAAGGATCAATCCTGATAGACGATTACCTCCGGATTCTGAGCAGGACCGGCTGGCAGCACACCCACATCATCCAGGCCCCCATGTCCGCGCAACGCTTCAGCTCAGTGGTCGTCTCCGCAATGCAAAAGAAAAGGATACTTGGCGTGACAAGCAGGTATGTGATAATCCTGCGTAGAACAAAGAAGTAGCGTCTCCCATATCCGTCACAGATCCCTTTAACCGTTTAACCGTCGGTATTGGCGGCACTGTTATTTCTACCAGAACCGATATAAATCAATACTGTGCCAGGAGTGTTGTATTCCACTTTATTTCATCGTAATTTGATCAGATTAAAATACGGCAAAAGGCCGCCATTTTCGTACTATTTTTCTCAGTTAGCCACCGATGCCGGAAGTGGTGGAGAATATTGCTGTTGGGGCTCTGCCCCAAACCCCGGGGTTTTTTTGAGGTATAGAGAGAACAGAGAATTTTATTTAAAGAAAAACACTTTCTAAATATTTCATCAAAGAATTATTTCACCGGTGGCATTATCAGACCAAAACATAGCGGTGATTTTTAAAATAAAGAGAAACACAACAGGCGTCCCTATCCCGATATGCAGATCAGTGACCCAGCAAAACTGCTATATGCCGGCTGATACTTATCATAAAAAGGCAAAAATTGTCAGATGCCTTAAAGTGCTTTATATACTGTGAGCAAACCAAGAATCACTATAAGTACTGAAAGTCCAATTTCTAACCAAAAGGGTTTTGTCTTCAGCGAAAGTTTACTTCCTACTCTTACACCAATCATTGACCCAACGAGTACGAATAAGGCGGGCAACCAGAATATATTGCCACGATGCCAGTAAATGAATATAGCAGCGAGGGCTGTAAAAATTGTCACGAATAATGATGTGGCAATTGCCTTATGAATATCAAGGTGCATAGCTCTCAGAAATGGCGGAAACAAAGAGCCTCCACTTCCACCACGCATACCTGTTATCAGATTTAAGCAAAATGAACCAACAACAATATTTCTTAAACTTGGAACTAATTTCTTAGACAACTCTGGGGCAATTCTGTCGAGATAAATCCCGACTATTGTTATGATAGAAATAACAACAAAGATGATTGCTAAGACTAATGTTGGAATCAAGCCGGTAAGAAAAGCCCCTATTAGTGACCCTAAAGTGCCGCCAATTATCATATGCAAAGCAATCTTATTATCTATATTTTCTTTGTGACTAATGGCTCCTACACCCGAAGAAAAAGGAATAACAAATAGATTAATGGCAAAAGCAGTTAATAAAGGCAATCCAGCCAGATTAAGCAAAGGTATCCTGACGGAACCTCCACCGATTCCGAACATACCACTCATAAAGCCCGCGACAAGTCCAATGAGAATGAAAATTATTATTTGTGCATGGAGCATGAAAGCAAATCCTTTAAACTCTGTAACTTCTTTGTGAACAATCTGTGAAAGCAACAATTTCACTGCATAATCGCGGCGCTGACCCGCGAGCATCGCAGGAGCATCAGGGTGCTTGCACCCTGGGGCTCCGAGAAGCGGAGTCGGGTCCAGTGCCTTGTTCTGGCGCAAGGCGACAGAACAAGGTGCTGGACGAAGTCAGCGCCGCGATTCTCGGCGGCGTAGCCGCCGAGAAAACGGCTGGCATGAGGGGCTGGGAAAAACTTGCTACGACCTTGGAAACAATTAAAAAGATGACTTTTAGACGGCCTGCGCAAACGCGAAAAAGTCGCCTGCTTTTCTCAGTCCCTCTCCATGCCTTTGTTCGCTGATAACAATATATCTACTTCCGTGTTTTTACAGCAGTTCCTTCCACTTTCCACCCAGCTTGACCATACAAATATGGTATATGTAATAGGGGACGTTGCCAATTTATACAATATATTTACCGGCACCATCTTTCCATGGCTTCTGTGTCCAATCCATCGTCCCGCTCCACTCGAGAAGAAGCCGCATAAACGGCTTGGGAACTCACACCAAGCTCTCGGGCAAGTACCCGGCCACTCTGTCC
>DFBQ01000157.1 GCA_002367355.1 Deltaproteobacteria bacterium UBA3076
CCGCGAAGCGGTTCAGTTCAACAAGTTGTTATATGGTTTCCTGATATCTCCACTGAACCTAAAGTATTGACAGTGGATTTCAGACCATGTTACGTTATTTCTATCCGGATATCATGCTATTTTGCATGATATCCGGAAACAGGATACCATCACAATGATTCAAATACCAGCCAATCTTGTCACGACGTATACCACGTTTCTTCAACAAAGTGGCGTACCGTCTGGACAGCATCGATATTACATTAAATGGCTACGCTATTATTTTGATTTTTGTAGCAAATATAACTTCAGGCAGGAGGGTAAAGAGAGTTCTACTGCCTTTGTGGAAAAACTTAAGGAAAAAAAACAGGGAGAAAACCTGAGGAAGCAGGCGCATCATGCGGTTTCTCTTTTTTACGAAATGGAGCAGTATTCCGAAGGAAAAATCCAAAATGATATATCCCTTGTCAAAAATACCATATCTGAACAAACTTCAATTGATACGACTTATTTCCATACTAAAGATTACCCGTCAAATCAAGCAGTTTACGCTAATCATGCTCACAATATTGACAAAACGGCCGTCCAGGGCAGCGATCCGCAGTCACGCACCGGCAAGGCGCTTAAGCAAAGCGGTGCAGACTGGACCGAGATATTTAACGAACTGAAAAATGTCATTACGATGCGGCATTATTCTCCCAAGACATTAAAGACGTATTCCGGCTGGACCCGCAAATTCCAGGCCTACACCAAGAGTGAAGAGCCACGCCTGGTCTCAATTGATGATGTGAAAAATTTTTTAACCTGGCTGGCGGTTGATCAGGGAGTCTCCGCATCCAGTCAGAATCAGGCCTTTAACGCGCTGCTGTTTTTATTCCGTAATGTTTTTGGCAAAGAATTCGGCAAGATCGATGGCATTGTTCGTGCCAAGAGAAGGCCGTATATACCTGTCGTGTTATCGAGGTGCGAGGTTGATCGGATTATTGGTTTTATGAAATACCCCCATAAGTTGATCATCAGCCTTATGTATGGCGGCGGCCTTCGTATTTCAGAATGCCTCTCGCTTCGTGTTCAGAATTTTAATTTTGACATGAAGATACTCACCATCCATGACGGAAAAGGGCAGAAAGACCGTACCGTACCCATTCCCAAAGTACTTATGGGTGACTTGAAAGCCCAGCTTGATCTGGTCATTGAACAGCATGAAAAGGATTGTCAGGCAGGATTTGATGGTGTTTTTCTGTATGGCCAGCTGGAGAAAAAATATAAGAATGCGGCCAGAGAGCTTGTTTGGCAGTGGTTTTTTCCGGCAAAGGAGTTAACTCTCGTACCGAAAAACAAAAAGCGCAGGCGCTATCATGTCCACGAAACATCCTTGCAGAAAGCGCTCCGAAAGGCGGTAAAAAAAGCAAAAATCCCCAAGCGGGTCACATCACATACCTTTCGCCACAGTTTCGCGAGTCATTTATTGCAGGCGAATTATGATATCCGCACCATTCAAGAATTACTTGGCCACAGTGACGTACGAACAACCATGATTTACACGCATACTGTTAAGAGCGTCACAATCAAGGAGACAAAAAGTCCGCTGGATTTTTGATGTTTTTGCAAAACATCCTTTCAGACCCTAATTATCCAACCTTGCAAAGCCGCCTGCTGTAAGGGCAGGTTCTGCAATAGCCAAAATCAGAAGGATCATGAGTAAAGGGAGTCTCAGGATCCAATATCTCTTCAATAATAGTCTTCAAGGCCGGGACATATATTCCTTTTACAATTTCATCTCGGCTGTCACCTTGCTTGAACAAGATGGTCTGAAGGGCATTCAAGTTGCTTGAGTCCGCAAGACCCCTCAGCCCGTAAAGGGCGGCATTCATCCCGGACCATCCGGACCCGAGGTCATAGTGTCGGTCACACAGGAGCAAATACATGGGCAACTGGAAGGAGACTATCTCTTGCTTAATTGCCTCTCTGCCTGAGACTTTGGAGGCAACTGTGGCCCCGGGCAATTTTATTTTACTGCCGGTCTTGTAATCTATAACCCAAACAAGACCATCCTTGTCCCTTTCCACCCTGTCGAGCACTCCTTTAATCCTGACTTTGCGACCAGCTTCCTCAAGGTTGAAATCCATTTTGCAAGGGACCTCAAGACCCATCAACAGGTGACCCTGTGCGTGTTTTCTCTCAAGCCTCAGGAAATTTTTAAGGCGATAGAGCAAGACCTCCCTGAAGAGTCTCACACTGCCGCTCCATTCCGTCCTTGGCCCAAAGATCCCCTCAAGTGCCATATCAGACTTTGTCACAAGGTCATTATCACAATCAGCTTCGAATTGAATTTCCTTGTTCAGCCATGGAAGATAAAACTCCCTTAGTATGTTATGCACCAGGTTACCCACCAAAAGGGGGTCGATTTCATCTCTATCTATGGTATCCGGGACATCCAATCCCAGGATATACTTTGCGTAAAACCTGAAAGGGCAAGAGAGATAGGTATCAAGGGCAGTTGCCGAAAAGATGAATGAGGAAAGAAAATCAATAATTTGAGGAGTCTTCTTCACAGGGAAAGCAGAGGGAATCCTGGGCCTTGGGACCATAACCGGGCTGTGAATGGGAATCACATCCCGACGGCCTGCCTGCTTCTCAGCTTCCCATATAAGCTCCTCAATAAACCGGCTTTTTACCTGGCCCTTGTCTTCAGAAAAGAATAAGTGGACTTCCTCGGCCCCTGCCAGCAGCCTTTGAAAATGGTACCGGCTGATCTCAACTGCCTGTTTCTTATCAGGAAGGCCAAGATGCTTCCGAAGATCCGGAGGCAGGATAGGATCCGGCCTGGTTTCAGGGGGAAGCACACCCTCGTTAACATCAAAAATCATCACGCGCTGAAACTTCAGGCACCTTGTCTCCAGGAAACCCAGTATCTGAAAACCCTCTAAAGGGATCCCCTGAAATGGAATCCTGGTCTGCCGCACCAGGTGACCAAACAGTGAGTGAAGACCAGGGACTGAAGCAGTCTCCTCGGCGACAGGGCCGGCTTCAAGTTCTTCCAAAAGCCCCACCATGGCCGTCATAAATTCACCGGTGAGTGGATAACCTGTAGCTGTCCCATACTCCACTGTCCACTCGAGCAGTCTCTTGAGGGCCATGGCGAGTTCACCCACTTTCTTCAGCCCCTCAAAGGCCCTGAAACACATCTGGTGAACAAGGGACAAAAATTGAGAAGCTGGGAAATCCTCCTCATCCAGGTGAGCGATTGCCTTTTCAAGCTCTTCAAGCCTTACAAAGCTTCTCTTTTCCCTGACCAGCCAGGCTTCAAGAAAATAGACCACAGACCTAAGGGACGGATTGGTTGATTGGTTGATTGGTTGATTTGGTGATTGATCTGTCTGCGTGGGTCTGTGTGGGTCTGTGGCTAAGAATTTGGTGATTTGGT
>DFBQ01000126.1:0-447 GCA_002367355.1 Deltaproteobacteria bacterium UBA3076
GCGCTTAGCTTTTAGCTGTTAGCTGTTAGATAAATGTAATGGGGGATAATGGGGGACGTTGTCAACTACTAAACTTGCGGAAAATATTCTCTCATTATTTCTGCCCTGTCAAGGGTTTTTTTGCCCCGGTCCACACACTTGCCTACACCCATTCCGCTTATCCTTAATTTTCGTGCCACTTCTGAGGCGCTGCACCTAAGTTGGTTCACCGCCAAATAACTGATAACGGCCCTGGCATAGCTAACCTTTCGATTTCGTTTTGATGATTTCAAGTCTTCCATATCCAGATCAACATTGGTGGCTACCTTTAAGATCAAATCGTCAAGGGAAATCCTATTCCTCTTTTTCATCTCATAAATTTCATTCGATTCTGCTAAAACCTTCCCGACAAAATCCCCACTCCCCAGAATTTTTTCATCAGATAGTTGGCATCCTTCATATCAAGCC
>DFBQ01000126.1:563-851 GCA_002367355.1 Deltaproteobacteria bacterium UBA3076
ACTACAAAATGAAGGATGCCAGATAGTTCCCTTTCTTCTCTCTTACATCGCAATAGAGTTCTTTTGTCCCCGCCGGCACTCCGGACCAATCCACCACCCTGTAAATCAGGCCGGGTGCCTTGCTCAACTCCTTGTTTTACAAATTGGCGATATCTTCTGCGGGCAACCTTGAGTGTGTCTCCAAAATGGAGCAAGACATCTTCGATTGTTTTCTCAGCCAGGTACTTTTCTGGTTTTTCCTGGCATCCTTCATATCAAGCCAAAAGTAGTTTACATTTTTAGGGGTAA
>DFBQ01000126.1:932-5222 GCA_002367355.1 Deltaproteobacteria bacterium UBA3076
TACAAAATGAAGGATGCCTTTTTCCTGTTTGTTTTTTGGAGAAGGGGAGGGGAGAAGGGGATTTTTCTTTTTTCCCAATATAGCGCTATGGCCGGTCCATGGATATTTATCGAGTTCTTTCAGGTCTTTTACCAGGCCCGCTCTCAACGGATTGAGGTGAATATAGCGAATGAGTTCTAAGAGATAAGGATCTTCCTCACAGACGATTGATTTATAGCGGTTCTGGAAAAGGTGACCACTTCGTTTATGACGCTTGTTGAAAGTGAGCGCATAGCCCGTCATAAGGTGGCGCATGACCTTGCTGAGTGGCGTAAGACTTGTGCGCAGCAAGAGATGGAAGTGGTTTGGAATGAGCGCCCAGGCGTAGCATTGGGTCTGAGTTTCCTCGAGGATCACGGCAAGTCGTTCCAGGAAGGATTGGCGGTCTTTCTTGGTCATCCTTGAAGATCTCTCTACGTTCAATCCCCCGGGCCATTACATGATGTAATAGGCCGGGAGCGTCTAGTCTTGCTTGGCGTGGCATGTTTATTTATTTTCCAAAAAATTATCCAATGCCAATACTTCAATATTAGTTACTCTCTTCAAGGCTGGATCATTGGTTAAAAACTTATCAGCACTGTATAGAACTCCCACTGCAATCTGTATCGCATCCGGGGAGGGGTTTTAATCGAATATTCCGCTCTCATTCTTGAATAATGGGGGGAGTTAGTTTAATAGTTTAACATCATACTCTTTTATGACAATTGAGTTAGCTCCGAAAAATCTCAATTTGTTGTCCATGGATGCTCTATCCCCTCCGATCAGGCTGCTTGGGCCTACTCAATACCCCCCTCTTTCAATAAACGGTAATACTCTTCGCGGGCCATCTTGCCAGCGATAATTTTCTTGAGTTCGGACAACGTAATGCCTATCTGCCGGGCCATTACAGCCATCAGATCATCCCCAATCTCCCGCACCCCATGGGAGATCAACGTTCTGGCTACTTGCTTTCCTCCGAGTCTGAGAATGTAAATCTGATGCCTGCCCATGCGACGTTCGAAACCCAAGACATTCACCAGAATCCTATCCATTTTGCGAGTAGATACAGGCACTATCAGGACACCTTCTCCAATAGAGAAAAAACTTGACGCAACAGCCTCAACTGTTCTCGCAACGCCTGCTCCAACTCCTCAGCATCCTCTTCCAGGCTTTCATAGTATTCCACGACAACGGAGCGGTAATCCGCCATAGCCTCCTCAGGACTCAGCCCCACCCCGTAAAGAGGAATGACATCATCGGTGACCAGGAATTGATCATCCGATTTTCCTATGGTGGGGGACAGAACTTGAATAATGGCCTGGTCCAGCGCCTGGATGTAGCTCTGGGCTTTTCTCTCCAGATGCTTCCGCTGTTTAACAGGCAAAGACATGTATGTGTCCACAAGTGATTGTGTATCGAAACGATGCATCATCGTCACCATTATCAACCTCCTGACTCGAAGTGTCCTGCTGTGCTCTTCTGTACTTTTGTTACTTTATGTCAAAATTCGTCAAATCTTCGTAGTTGTCAAGGACTTTCTTACCACGCTCCGCGCACGTCCTGCATTTACCCGTTGTAATGGGGGACATTCCATGTTCCCCCTGTCAAGCTATTCTGACTAGGGGACTAACGTTGGTAATAAAAGTAACTTAAAGGCTTTTTTGCCAGGATCTGGGGTTGCCAATTTATACAACATATTTTATCCTGTCTGACTCCCTATCTCCACTCAATCAGTGGCCGGATTCCACCGGATTAGGCGCGCAACCTTATTTTGGACGGATTTCGGGTACCTAAAGCTCATTTCCTGGAGGATTTTCTGGTTAAGAGCGTCCAGTTCAAGTTCGTCTTCGCAAGGGACCCGCCGTCTCAGATAGATGGTATCCAGCAAGGCCTTTTCAGGGATTGCAATGCTGGCATTTAATTCCCGCTCATACCGAAAACCAAAGAACAGATCCTTTTTAATAAGGGAATATTCGACGTAAAGATGGCCATAGGGGATGATTTTCCGTCTTCCATGTACGAGAGTGACGGCAGTGCAAGCATAAGGAACTTGCAGCAGAAGGCCGCGATAATTCATAGCCCATTCAGCAGAGACATAAGATGGGCTGCGGATATGGCAGGCGATTTCGGCAATATCAGGCCACCTGCCTGACATTTCGCATTTGAGTATGTTGAGATATGTTCCCCGTATAATACGTTTCACCAGGCCCTTTTTAATGGCTCTGTTCAGAAAGATGGATGGCGAGCCATGTAATTTTTGCAGGTCTGTAGTGTTGAACAGACGGGGTAGGGTGCTTAGAAAATGAAGAGTATCTTTTCTTATCATGGCTTTTTTAGCGTAATCAAGGTGTCGTGCACTGCCTTGATTAAAGCCTGATACCGCGTGTGTTCAAGCCAGACGACCTGATCTGCCGACAGAAAGCGCTTCAGGTCAGCATTAAGAGTGGCAAGCAGCTCTTTCTCCGGAGGCCAGCCTTCCTGAGCAAATCGTAAGTTATAGGAACGTAGATTTTTCTTCAGACCATAGATTTTCATTCTGTGCCTTACTGTCTCTTCCGAAGCCTTGAGTTTGAGAGTGTTTCCGATGAACCAGATGTCCCAAAAATCCCGGCCCTTGATATAGGGCCTGTTGGTCACTGCCACGATTTTATCAGCCAGAATGCCTAATGCGGTCTCAAAAGGAATTACTGTGTTGGCATTAACAGGGAAAATTTTTTGAGAAGCAATTAAAAAATTCACTTCTGGAGACATTCCCAGGATTTTTGGTTCGGTTTCAATCTCTTTAACAAATGGTGTATGGTAAAATTCGAGCTTCAGTCGTAGTTTTTTTCTTGTTTCCGGAGTTGAAAAGATCAACCAGTGTACTGAAAGATTTTTGCCGGCAGCCTTGGTCTTTATGCTGAGGCTGATCTCAGGATGGATGCAGACAGCCAAGTCCCTCAAGATGTGGGATGCAATTTGTCCTAAAAGGTCTTGTTGTTTTTTTCTGTCTAATGAAGTGTAAAGGTCAATGTCTTCCGAGAATCTGGTGCCGCCATATCCCCATCGAAGCGCGGTTTCTCCCTGGAAGATGGTTTCTCTGCTGGCGGGTGTTGAAAACAACCTGTGTAGTACCACCAATTGCACTACTTCCAGTTTTTGCTTAAAGATGATCGGATTCATATTTCAAAACTTAACTAATTCGATAAATTATGCAAGTTCATTTGCATTCATGTCATGGTCCAATTGATAAAATATTTTACCGTGAAAATACAATTTTTTTAGACTTGCTCATGAAGCGAGCAGGTTGGTCGCAACGCCAACTCCGCCAACCGTAAGGATATTGGGTATTAGCGGCATCATCCGGGATCATTCACTTATGGTATAATTATAACTGAAGTTTCACCGTTTTTTAAATTTCAACTATCTGTTTTTATTCAATAAAATTAATTACTTCTCTCTTTGGAAAGGTTTTTCTGGTATGTAATCTAAACATCGCAATGCCGTATTTTGGGTAACCTATTGAAATAGCTACAAATCATGAAAAATACTCATGATCTGCCTTTCCCAAAAACTGTAGAAAAACGGTGAAACTTCAGATTATAACGTACGGTCATTTTAGATTATTTTTAAAGGAGATCTAAAATGACTGAAAAAAATTGATTCCATTTTTGTCCTTGGTTTTTCCCATGAAGGTCCTTACCCAAATCTGTTGAAGCAAGTTGGAGGTACTACTACCGAGTACCTTGCTTCTTTAAATGAAGGGCAGGAATATTATGGTTGTGCGGGCTTACAATGATTACTACGGTGAAAGTGGTAATTCAAATGAGATTAAGTGGACTTCGGAAGAGGGAGATAGTAATACCATAATATTTGGTGACGCTTTCGGAGCAGATTATCCGGGAACCATACAGGATACTTTTATTAATCTTAATGACGAAAACAGCGTCAGCAGCGAATCTCTGAATACCTACACTTGGCCTACAGACTATGTTGCGAATGCGATTATCTTAAAGGCCAATCTGGCCGCTATTCCTGATGGAGCTTATGTCCAGAGCGCAACACTTCACCTCTATATGAACAGCATGGAAGGTGGGGGTGGTGACGATCTGTACGACATCTCAGTGCACAAAATTATTAACTACAAACCAGACCTGTCGCAATGTACAGGGAATACATATGACGGCATCAATGGCTGGACCACAAATGGTAGCTGCTATGACAATATACCTCTCATTGACTTCTGCTATTTTGAAATGTGTATATACTGTGTTGGTCTCTCGCTGAGTTCGC
>DFBQ01000087.1:0-22004 GCA_002367355.1 Deltaproteobacteria bacterium UBA3076
CCATATTCCCTCAATTACATGTTGTTTATCCAGGGACAACACATTATCGGATAGGCGTCGCAGAACGAAGATTCGCTGCAGATGTATTTGAGGCGTTTACAGAATGGGAGAGCCAAGAACTTCCGATTCTATTCTGGCTTGGCGAGCATTTCGCCCACGGAACCGGCGGCATTCCCGAAGGGATAATGAAATCAGAACTCCTGCGCGCTGACCGTTTCGAGGTAGATAGCACTGCTGTTTTTCGCATACTGGACACCTTGAGAACGATAGACAGACTTTCGGGGATAAACGTGTTTCATTACGGCAAATACATCGTCCCAAAGCCTTCTATCGCATTTGGGGTCCATTCGCTCAACGAAAGACGGGCAGAAGCAGAAAAGAAAGGAGCGGTTCTATGAAGAAATGGTCAGTCGCGTTATTGGTGATTGTCGTAATTGGGGCCGCCGCGTTCTTTGCCTTGAGAGTCCACAATACACCCGAAGGTATGCGGGTCATTGCTATTGCAAACCTAATGTCGCACCCCATTCTCGACACTGTGCAGGAGAACCTTCTGGCGGAGCTGAAACGAGAGGGGTACGAGGATGGCAAGAACGTTCGGATTATCCTGCGAAACGCAAACGGTCAGATGCAGGTGGTTCCAAGCATTGCCAATGAATTAGTTGCCCAAGACTCCGACATCATTATCGCGATAACCACGCCGATGTCCCAGGCCGTGAAGAAAGTTGCTCAATGCCCGGTAGTATTCGGAGCCGTTACTGATCCTGTAGGTGCGGGGCTTATAGCCTCTCTCGATCAAGGCGAGGAGATGATAACGGGTACAAGCGATGCTGTTCCTTATGATGAGCAACTTCGATTGATACGACGCATCACGCCAAACGTGAAGCGGTTGGGTGTCCTCTTCAATCCGGGAGAGGCTGCTTCACAATACGGAATCAAACAACTCCGTAAATTTGCTCCTGATTTTGGGTTTACCCTAATCGAGGGGCCTGTAAGTTCCACTGGAGATGTTTACCCTGTCGCCCAAAACCTCGCACATAGGGTTGACGCCATCCTGATTTCCACGGACAACACTGTGGCAGCAGGCATAGCAGCGGCAGTGAAGGTCGCAACCGAGCATAAGGTCCCCCTCTATGCTTGCGATAGCGGATCAATCGAGAAGGGAGCCCTTGCTGCCGTGTCTGCAGGGTACGCGCAGGTGGGAATTGATACTGGCAAGCTCGCAGTTCGAGTACTCAAGGGGGAGCGGGGCATCCCTTCGGTTACAGCCAAGGGTTCAGAGGTTTACATTAACAAGAAGGCTGCTGAGATGATGGGGGTAAGCGTTCCTAACGAGATCATCCAGAATGCAACGAAGGTCTATAAAGAGATAAAGGAATGAGCATGTTGGTACCGCTAGACATTGGCCTCATAATGGGCCTGCTCTTGGCCTGGGCGGTGATGGCTCTCGCGTTAGCGTTCCGTTTGTTGGACTTTCCAGACTTAACGGTTGAGGGCTCTCTGCCTCTGGGTGCTGCGGTTTTTGCCATTCTGCACAAGAGTGGCGCGTCTATGCCTGTGGCAATGGTGTACGCGATTCTGTCTGGCGGTGTGGCTGGCGCTCTCACGGGCTTCATCCATATTCGCTTCAAGCTGAACAAGTTCCTGGCAGGAATCATAGTCGTTGCCATCACCTATTCTCTGAGCCTGAGAATCATGGGGGCATCAAACATTGGGCTGCTCCAAGCGACCAGCGTCTTCGATTTCGTTGAACCGTTGAACACGGCTTTTCCCGAAAGTTTCCATTTCGGGACCATTGTCTTGCTCGTAGCCTTTCTCATCCTTGGATCATTCCTGATCCTTTACGGTCTTTCGACTCGCTATGGTATCAGGCTCCGGGTCGCTGGGTCGAACCCCGACTACGCCAAGGCTCTTGGAATTAACGTGCCAATGAATGTCATTGCGGGACTGGCCATCACCAACTGCCTTGCCGCTTTCTCTGGAGTGCTCTTGTCGATGCACCAAGGCTTCGCTGATATCAGTATGGGTCAAGGGGTGCTGATCCTGGCCCTCGCGGCGATGACCATCGGAGAACGGCTTTTACCAGAAAAGCACTTGCCCTTCCATGTTTTTGTCCTCTGCGCAGCCATTTTGGGGAGCATTGCCTATCAGGTGTTGGTCGCATACGCTGTCCGCGCAGGACTTGCAGCAACTGACCTCAAGCTCGCTACCGCAATCATGGTGCTTTTGGTAGTCGCATTCCGAGTATCTCGTAATGGGGATCTTCTCGCGGAGGCACACCAATGAGCACGCACAAAGGCACCATCGAGATAAAGGGCCTTACCGTCACGTTTTCCCGTTGGAGGCAGACCGTCAAGGCCATTGAAGGAGTCAACCTCACTGTGCCAGCGGGCCAATGGATGGTAGTTGTTGGCCATAATGGATCAGGGAAGTCGACACTACTCAGGGCCATCAGTGGACTACTGACACCCAATGGGGGCGAGATAAGAATAGACGGTGATAGCTTGGGCGGGCTCTCCTCCGCTCAAGTGGCGGAACGTGTGTTTCATGTACACCAAGATCCGCTTCTCGGTACGGCCCCAACCCTAACCCTCTTCGAGAACCTTTTTGTTGCTGACGCTGCCGCACAGAACGGCGGAGCATCGCGTAATGATCTTCTTGACAAATACAGCGATCTCCTGCGACCGCTTGGGTTGGCTGACCGTTTGAAGCAACTGGCAAGATATCTTTCTGGGGGGGAGCGTCAGCTCCTGGCCCTTACCGTAGCTCGTCTCAGGCCCGCAGCCGTGATGCTACTGGATGAACCTTTAGCGGCTCTGGACCCAGTAAAGGCGGAGCTCTGTCTTGAGCAGATCAAAGCCCTTAACGACGAAGGGAAAACTATCCTGCAAGTTACACACGACCCAAATCTCGCCATCTCGGCTGGCGACCGAACACTCGTGCTTCGTCAAGGTCGGTTTGCGTACGACGAAGTTGGTGATAGGCGGGAAGCAGATTCGCTACGCAAAGCTTGGTCGCTGGATGCTGGCGGAGGAATCTCTATATGGAAGAAGTGAGGGCAACCACTGTTGATTCAGCACTGAGGGACCGCATAAGAAAAATACGGTCAGAACTCATTAGTTCTTGTTTTGGTTTGCACGACAAAGAGACGTTCTTGTTTAGTTTTCTCGATTACCTTCATCTTCTCTTTCAACCAACGCCGGAGTCACCTCTTGCATTCTCGCTTTGGCGGGGCGACCAATGTGTATATTCCTCCTTTCGTGATCTCTACTATACCACCGACCCCTACACACTGCATCAGAAACAGCTCAGTCCTCCTTCCCGAGGAATTCGCATACTTGAGGAGCGAGACTTCTGGCTTGCAGTCCACAAGGTGGACACAATGGCACTTGGGGAACTTGAAAAGAAGAGGGCAACCAGCAGTCTTGATCTATCGGGCAAGCAGCTTCAGGAGAAAATACTGCCGATTGCAGATAGACAATACCTCGATCAAGCATTTTTGCTGCTACGTTCCAAGGAAAAGAACTTTGGAACGCGACTTGATGACATTCCTCGTTACAAGGAGTTGCTCGTAAGTTCTTTGGAGAAGCCTTCGCGGTCGACATATCCTATTAGCTGCGCAGCTGAAGGCATAAAGGACTTGAACTACCAGCTAAAGATGGCGCCTCTTCTCGAGTCATTTCGTGATGTTCTCGACGAAGTGTTTGTCGAAATGAATACCGGCCTCTTTGAAAACCACCATCCTAAGCTCGGGAATATATTCTGTGTCGTAAGGACAATTCAATCAAATGAGATGCGCCTGGATAGCTTTCCATATACTGCCGGTTTGTTGTTGTCCTCAAGGCAGCGGGAGATGTTTAAGAGATGGTGTTATAGCGGTTGCGAGAAAACGAAATGCCAACTTGGATTGGCACCGGATGCTAATTGCCTAGACTACTTTGAGGCACCTCTTGGGTTACGTTCACGGTCCGCTGCCGACGTGACCTTTTGCTCTGGCATCATTGATTTTGGGCGGCAGCCTAATGATGGGGTATGGGATCGGGTCGATGAGACGGACGACGTAGAACAATGTCGCGTCAAAGTAGAGCGTTGTGTTTATCCTCAGGAGCCGTTGCAGCCAAACAGTTCACAGAACCAACATCCCGCCCCATCGCTCTATTACGTTCCGGTTCATGTCAATGGTATACCCTAGATTGTGCTTTTTACCTTTACGCTGTCCCCCTCGACTACAGAAAGAGATCGTACGCGATGGGAACACAACTTCACTTTCTACCGCAAGGCAACCCAGAAGGCACTTTCGTATCTACGATGGCGCGCAGAAGAGACCTATCTGGCTGAACTTGTGTCCTCCGCATTTGGGCAGAGCGTTAGCTGGCAACTGCCCCCTTCAGAGATACAGAAACGAGTCAATGACGTTTGGCATATCGCGGCACGGGTCTTCCCATTTCCAAGGTTCACCTTACATTCTATGAACTCCGCTTCTGACGAAATGCGCGGCAGTTTTGCACCATTACCGAGGATTCCAGGAAGGGTTGAGCACTGGGGAGTTCGAGTTGACACCGAGGTCACCTATTATGGAAAGCGACAGGTTGAGTGGGGAAAAGTAAATCCGGAGAGGCTTCTTCGGAAACTCACGCGCCTGATGGCTTCACAGATCAGCACATGGGAACGTCTTAGTGGCGCTGAATCCACGCGAGCCGCAGCTTATTCAGCACACTTGCTTAAAACGCCCATTAACGAGCTTTCTGACCGTGTGAACATGTTGCCGGATGATGAAGATAGGAGGGCTTTGTCCCTTTTAGTCGACGGATTGCACGAGTTTACTACATTTGCTATGGCAACGATTAATAAGCGTCGGTGGAGTTCTCTTCAGGAAAGCATGAGGTCTTTGCCCGCGGCAGAGTATGTTCGATTCCTAAATGACCAGGTAAGATGCAGTCTCGCGACACTCGCAAACAAGAGAATATTCGGCGATTCCGACACGGAAGCGGTTGCACGGAAGTTGCTCCAGAGTAGTGATGTTGTGCGAATAGGTCAGGGATGGGACACTATGCTGGGTATGATAACATATCACCCCCTGCAAACGAGAGCCATATTGATAGAGGCAACGGCGAATGCTCTATTTGGACTTGTGAATACCGACCTATATTGCTCTATCAAGCTGTTACTGCCCAGATCGCGAAATGTTTCCATGGAATTCGTTAACTCGACGCCTCGTAGTCCAAACGAGGTTGATCTTGATATTGAAAGAGCCAATGGTGGCAGCGCTGATCTATTAGGAATAACGAACATACGTCAAGCATGTGAAGCACTGGGATTCCCAGCACCAAGATGGTTCCGTGACCGTAGTCCCAATGAATATACGGCGATGGGCCTTCAAGTAGTAATTGGAAAATATCGAGACAACACGGAGGCTGTACCATGAAGAAAAGAGATACCGCCGACGTGCGAATTCTTGTATTAGACGACAAGATAAAGAGCGCTTCCGGGGTTATTTCCAAGTGCCTACAAACCTATGTAGGCGAGCAAGTACGGTTGCCATCGCTAGGAACTTTGGAAGGCAAGGAAAGTGAAAGAATACCTCTCATAGGCTTTGTAGAGTCCGAGGTATCGATATCTTTTACATGCAATAAGCCTAGTGAGAGGGATGCCAAAGACATAGTTCGAAAGATCGAAGCAGGCATGTATACTGGAGTATTCGATCTCGTGCTACTGGATGATCAGTGGCCGCCATATGACTTTGGCGGACAGGATCTTCTTCTTGAGACGATTTACAAACACCTTCCTGGCCATGTCGAAGAACTCCCTCTTATTGCCCTCTTTACGCAACACTGGGATGATGATCGACTCCAGCGGTTCTTCAGACTTGTCCACGAGAAGCGCTTGAATTGGAACAGGCTGATTCCATGTGACAAGGGTGACAAGCTCCAGCTTCTACATATTCTGTCTAGAACACTGACCACTAAGAGCATTGCGCTGGAGCGAACCGAGGAGAAACGCAAGACCGTTGTTCTGACTCGGCGTGCAAAGGTCCACGGAATCAGCCTGGATACGCCTCTTCTCAAGTTGAGTAAGTATGGTGATATAATTGGAGAATCCCCGCAAATCCAGGAAGTGTTTGGGCTTATTCAGAAGGCTGGACCGGATAACTGTGCGGTACTTATTAGAGGGGAGACCGGTACAGGTAAGGAGTTGGTGGCAAAGGCAATTCACAATGCCAGTAAGAGGAGGGACAAGGCATACGTTCCCGTGAATATCACGGCACAACCAGACACTCTGATCGACACATTCTTGTTTGGTACGGAAGCGGGACCAGGTATGGGGCCAGCCAGACAGGACAAGCATGGTGTAGCCGATGCCGCAGACGGGGGAACTCTGTTCTTGGATGAAATTGGAGATCTCAAGTTGGGTCTGCAGGCTAAGCTGTTACGCTTTGTAGACTTAGGAGAGTTCTACAGGTCGGCCGGGAATAAAAAAGTCGTTGTAGATGTGCGATTTGTGTCCGCCACAAATCGAAACATCGAAGCAATGATCCAGAATGGAGAATTCCGAGAGGATCTATTTTATCGGCTCAATGACCTGCCAATTCACCTTCCCCCCCTGCGAGAGAGGCAGGAGGATATCCCACTTCTCATAAGATATTTCATTAATCAGTCTATGGTGAAAAATGGCAAGACCTCGATCAAGCATATCTCAGATGATGCGATGGCACGCCTGATAAACAATCGATGGCCGGATAATGTGAGGGGGCTTCGGAACTGCATCAAGAGAGCTGTATTGCTCTGCGAAAGCGATACCATCGGCGTTAACGACCTGCACCTGGAGCAGATATCTCCAGCAGGCGTTTCTGGGGCAGACAGATGGGAATTTCAGGACTTTGTCAGCCGTGGTCTTGTTGTAAGAAAGAATGATAAGGAGCAAATACAATACTGGTTGCTATATATCATGACGCATCCCTCAGGCAACGAAGTAACAGATTTGGATATCATCAGGCTTTGGCCGGAGGTATCAAGCGGAGACAAGGAAGTCGCTCAGAAAGCAAAAAGCGCAGTTTCAAGTGCTTTTTCACGTTTAAGAAAAATGCTGCAGGAAAATTCGAACTGTGGGTGGATGCTGCCAAAGGGCTCTAGGCGTCTTGAACCAAGCTGTCCACCAGCGCCGTCAAGGAGAAATCGACCCTGACGCCGCTTCCGGTTCGCCGGGAACGGCCTGGAATTTAGGGGACTGAATTTAGGGGACGGGACGGAATTGGTTTAGTAATTTAATTGATGTTGATTTGGCGAATTGCTATCATGGTGGCATGCCTCGACACAGACGACTCAATATGCCCGGTGCGTTTAATCATGTCATCACCAAGGGTTTGAATCGCCAAGATATCTTTCTTGACGACTGCGACCGGAATGACTTTCTTGGTCGACTTGAAAAGAATCTTTCCAAAAATGATCGGTTCCAGGTTCAGGGTTCAGAGTTCAAAGGTTATAGTCTACTGATATCCTTAACTTTATGACACAATGCTCAGATTAAACTCTTTCACCCAATGGGTGAAACATAACATTCGCCCCTATTGATGCGTTATCCTTTTGTTAACAGCCAGTTAGGGCTTTTCAACCGTGAACGTTGAACGTTGAACCGCTCAACCCAGGTCTTTCTTTGACTAGCTGCAGGTGTTGCTTATCCGCACAAGTAATAGACCCCTTGGGGATCTGATGCGGAAAGTTCTCACGGGTGATGCAATTTCCTTTTTCGGTATTTGAAGTGCATAATCCGGGTTAACCGTCGGCACGGTTATCTCTACCAGAACCGCTACCCCAGTTAAATAATCATCATGTTTCAAAATACCATGCCGAACCTTGCCTCAATTCCCGGTCCTTCCATATTATCAGATTATGCCATTTAGATTTAACGGGGCAAGCAAATCAATTGTCTGTGCCCAAGGCTTGTCAGGGCGAATAGCCCGACACGCAGGTTATTTTGTCAATTGGCGGTTGGGAAGATGGGTTACCCTGGAGCGGAAGTTGCGCGTTTTCTTGGAGTTACAAGTTCTGCAGTGGTACGAGCTGCTAAGACTGAACAACTCAAAGAGGTTTAAAAGTACCTGTAAGTTCATTCAGACACAGCGTTAGTTCAGCGTCCCATAGTTCCCATGTCGTAGCTTTTTGATTTGACAGAGATAGTGCCGGATGTTATCATTCTTTATCGTTTTTTGGCATGCAACAAGCCGAGGCGGCGTAGGGACGTTTCATGGATCAAGACAAGTGGCTGACAATCGACGAACTGGCTGACTATCTGAAGATGGGCCGGACCAAGCTCTATCGAATGGCCCAGAAAGCTGATATTCCCGCATCCAAGATCGGCAACCAATGGCGTTTTGACCGCGAGGAAATCGACGAGTGGATGAAAAGCCAACGGCCAGCGGCAGCGAGCAGAAACAGCAAAGGCGTTTCCCAATGATTGAGCGAGATTTCGATATACCGTTCATTTCGGACCTTGCGCTCCGGGAAAAGCAGATTCAACAGAACTACCGTCCTGTTATTGCTGTGCATAAGTGGTTTGCCCGGCGGCCAGGTACCCTGTTTCGCGGTCTGCTTCTGTCCGAGTTCTCGGACAAGCCGCTACGAGAAGTGTTCTACAAATCGAACAACTTTTCAGGTTTCCATGTCGCAGATCCGTTCATGGGTGGTGGAACACCGATTCTTGAGGCTAACCGCATCGGATGCAATGTCACAGGGTTTGACATAAACCCAATGTCCTATTGGATCGTCAAACAGGAAATCGAACACCTTGATCTTTGCGCTTATGCGAAAGCCGCCGAATTACTGCGAACGACACTTGAAAAAGAGATCGGACATCTCTATAGGACCAGTTGTGTTTCATGTGGTTCAAAAGATGCGCACGTAAAATACTTCCTTTGGGTAAAAGTCAAAAAATGCCAGAAATGCGGAGAAGATATAGACCTGTTTCCCGGATACCTCCTTGCCGCTGATTCCAGGCATCCGAAGAATGTCTTTGTGTGCCCCGCTTGCGGTGAATTGACAGAAGCCGACGGTAGGAAGAATCCCGGAAAATGCAATCATTGCTCTGCGGATTTAGTTCTTAACGGACCGGCAAGGCGGAGTCATTGCAGGTGCCCCGCGTGTGGAACCGACAACCTGTTTCCTGATGCCGAATTCGGCCCGCCACGCCATCGTCTTTTCGCCATCGAATACCACTGCTCAACATGCAAGCCTGCCCATACCGGAAGGTTCTTCAAGAAGCCTGATTCCCAGGATATCGAACGGGTTGCCGAGGCGGAAAAAAGGTGGACAAGAATGCGCCCGAAATATGTCCCGGACGACGAAATACCAAGCGGGGATGAAACCAATCGGCTGCACCGCTGGGGTTACAGGCGCTACCGGGAAATGTTCAACCCCAGACAGCTTGTCGGCTTGGAACTCTCCGCGCGTATTATCGCCAAAACGGCAAATGAACGAGTGCGCAATGCACTTGCAACCAACTTGTCCGACTTGCTCCGCTACCAGAATATGTTATGCCGCTATGACACGAGGGCGTTGAAATCGCTCGATATCTTTTCCGTGCATGGATTCCCCATAGGTCTGATCCAGTGTGAGTCGAATTTTATGGGCATTATGGAGCCAGGCCGATACATGTGCGTCGGGAGCGGAGGCTGGGCAAACATCATAGAAAAATTTAAAAAGGCAAAAGCCTATTGCGACAATCCATTTGAAGTGATGCACCATGGACGCAGCAAAAAAGTGATCCCAATTAAAGGGGAATGGATTGGAGACCATCTGAACGGTTCTGGTCCCGGCCATGTACGTATGGTCAATATCTCATGCCAGGACGCTGCTGCTTCCAATCTACCGGATGCCTCATTGGACGCTGTCTTTACCGATCCTCCCTATTTCGGCAATATCCAGTATGCGGAACTCATGGACTTTTGCTATGTCTGGCTCAAACGATTGATCGGTCAGACATCCCAGGCATTCAGTGCCGATTCAACCCGGAATCCCTATGAATTAACCGGTAACGTGGATATGGGCCGGGGTCTGGGTCATTTCACAGAGGGGCTTTCCGCTGTATTTCAACGCATGTCGAAAGCCCTGAAACCTGGTGCGCCCCTTGCGTTCACATACCATCACAACAGTATCGAGGCGTACTATCCTGTCGCGGTCGCAGTTCTTGATGCAGGTTTGACCTGTTCGGCCTCGCTTCCTTGTCCGGCGGAGATGGGCGCATCCATACACATAAACGGAACGGGTTCCTCCATCATCGACACCGTATTTGTTTGCCGCTCAACAGGCACCATGCAGCGAAAGTGGCTGGCGGATTCTCCTGAGGAGGTCGCCAGGATCGTGAAAGAGGATCTTGACCATCTCAGGGCCGGAAATGTCAAGCCGACTCCCGGTGACATCAGATGCGTCACTTACGGGCATCTGATCCGTCTCGCGATCTGGTCCTTGCGACTTGGGTGGAACAAGAACGAACCAACGACATCACGCATTGCGAAAGTGGCGTATTGGCTCCAACGATTCGGAGGATGGGCCGAAGTAGAAAAGTGCATGGAGTACGACAGAGCAGCAACGACAAAAGATATGCCTTTGTTCGCTGTGCACGAAAGCGTTGCAGAATATGGAGCCAAATATGCCGACCTTTCCTTTTGAAGTTTCCCTGAAGGAAATTCTCCAGGACCCTGAAAGCTACGTTGATGCAGTATTTTCATGCCTGGAGTCGGAATTCCTTGTCATGCCCAAGGGGGCGGGCTTTGTTGAATATCCTGTCTTCGATCGTGGATACGAAGCACTGAAGGCTGCAACCGTGGGCTTTTCACAACTCGATCCAGAAAAAGTGTTTCCTGTGATGGTTTCTGAACCGATCTCGATCGTGGTTCTACGCTCAATGCTTGGTTTCACGCCTCCGGAGTGGGGCTATATCACGACGCAGAGAACCGGCGTATCGGTTACCCAGGGCTTCGTGCAATCGCTGGACCGGAAAGTGCGAATGGCTCCGGAAACGGAACTCAACACCAACGGCGTTACGAAGGAACGGCTCAAAGCTATGGTCCAGACAGCGTGCCAATTGCTGTCGTCCGATGTCCCCGAAGTGGACGACGACCAGTTGCATCGCTTGGACAAGGCCGATACGAAACAGGGCATTGATAGCATCAAGAATTTGGCTGGAATAGGCGTTCCCTACGCCATGCTGCTGTATGAACGATTCCTTGGAAGGCCCTTTGCCGGGCATCGAGACTCCGTAAGCGAACTCATCGGCGACAGCTTGGAATCAGCAATTGAGGATGTTCTTACAAAGGCGGGGATCAGTTTCCGCAAAACCAAGCGCGCGGAACGAATCGAGGGCTTTGATCAGACGCCGGACTTCATCATTCCCAGCGAGTTCAATCCACAGGTCATTATTGAAGCGAAGATCACCGAGGATGACGGTACGGCCCGCGACAAGGTGACGCGCATTCAACATCTCGGCGAATTGAGCCTTGCCGGTCGCTCCGAAGACGACCCGAAATACGAGGTCATCGCTTGTATCGGCGGTCGTGGCTTCGGGGTCCGCCGAGAAGACATGAAGAAGATGATCCTTGCGACCAAGGGCAAGGTGTTTACAGCGAGAACTCTGGACCGCCTCGTAGAGTGCACACATCTCTCTGAATTCAAGTCGACATAGATTGCTGCTTCTTACCGGCTATGTCATCAACTTTAACCGCAGACGCAAACGCCAGGGACATCTGTTTCAGAACCGCTACCCCAGTTAAATAATCATCATGTTTCAAAATACCATGCCGAACCTTGCCTTAATTCCCGGTCCTTCCATATTGTCAGATTATGCTATTTAATTTGGGTGCGGCTCTTTTAGAACGACGAGAAGGATTCATGAATAATCTATTTTAAATCAAAAGGTTACGCAAATGATGTGGTTAGGATGCTGGTGCTTCCAATGGTTGCTTCATGCCATTTTTGTGCCCGGTATGTGCGGCATAGCGAGCACTTATCTATAAAGCGCCAGCATAGCTCTGTTTTATCTCAGCATTTTTATATTCGGGAATTCTCTAAGTGGTTGATTTCTTTAACATTGGCGTCGTTCTAAAAGAGCCGCACCCATTTAATTTAACGGAGCAAGCAAATCAATACTGTATGGATATCTCCTTCAGGCCATCAAGCGAGGTGAAAAATTTGCAAAAGAGAATGATGTTAAACTATTAAGCTAACTCCTAATCCCCAATCTCTGATCTGTCAGGAGGGCCTCTTTCTTTCAATGAAAATGGGGAAACAGGCAAGTTAGCCGTCTTCATCATGGCATGGAGCGTGGCGGGTCATTTAAATTCATTCAAAAACAGATACGCAGGACAAATTCTGATATCGTCTCTGTCAATAAGATCCTCTTCAGCCTCAAGCAAAACCTGGGTAGCTCTGACATGGGGAAAACGCTTTTTCAGATACTTGAGAGCACGACTGGCTCCTTTAGCTGCTGTCTTGCACTCGATAAAATGGATAGGCTTGCCATCTTCCATTAAAACAAAGTCCACCTCTCTTTTGTCAATGTCCCTGAAAAAACGAAGCTCCGCCTCCCGGCCCTCTGTATCCTGAAGAAAACAGCACCATTTCATTAAATGACAGGCCACCAGATTTTCAAACCTTTTCCCTGCCTCATTCACCAGAGTCCAATCCCAGTGATAATGCTTGGCTTCTTTTTTTACAGCTCGGATTCTTGGGGCGCCGAAGGGATATATTCGAAACAACATATACAGATTTTCAAGCATGAAAATCCATCGTGAAACTGACTGATGGGAGACCTGCAGATCTTCCCTCAGCCCATTGAGAGAAAGCGGCGACCCTACAAGTTCCGGAAGGCGCAGGACCATCCGTTCAATGCTGTCAATGTCCTGAACCCGTTCCAGATCGCGCAGATCCTCCCTGACCAGGCGGGTACGATAATCACGGCTCCATCTTTTTGTTTCCTTCTCTGAAGCCCGAAAAAAAGGTTCAGGAAACCCGCCGTAATGTAAAAGGTCCATGACTGTGGAAGGAGTCGGACTTTTAAGTTCCGCAACGGTTATCGGAAAAAGACGATAGAAATAATAGCGTCCCTGAAGGGAATCTCCCCCTCTTCTGTAATAGTCCAGCCTGGCGCTACCAGTAACCAGAATCTGAAGCTCATCGCCCCGCTTGTCAAAAAGCCCCTTTACAACCTGACGCCAGCGTTTGTATTTATGGATCTCATCCAGCACAAGATAGCCAGGGCCGGTTGGGAACCTTTCTTTTAAAATGTTTTCTCTGTCCTTTGAATCATCCCAATTCAGATAACGCCTTTTCCAGTCGGCGCCGGAAAGTCCACATAGGTGTTTAGCCAGAGTCGTTTTGCCGGTCTGTCTGGGTCCGCCGACAAATACCATCTTTCTGGTTAAATCCTTCACCACGAAGGGTTCAATATATCGTTCTAAATATTCAGTCATTTTTACCTATATCTCAAAAAACTCATGAGTTTTTTCTGATAAAGGCTAAATTATACTTTTTCATTAAATGCATCAAGCGATTTCCGAAATAATCATTATTCAAGTCCCCGTTTTCCTGCGTGCATTAAGCAAAATGGCGTAAGAATTTGCAAAAGAGAATGATGTTAAACTATATAGCAAGTGAACATAGCACACACTGTGATATATTTACCTTGAATTTACTTCATATTTATGTCATTATTTCCATGTAATGACTCTAGTAAAGCGAGATATTCTTGACCGGATAATAGCATGGCTGGATGAGCCGCAAATCATCTTCATCAAAGGGGCCAGGCGGTCCGGAAAAACCACACTTCTATAGAAGTCAAGTTTCGCAAGGGAGTCAACAAAATCCCACGTGCCATGCAAAATTTCGTTAAAAACTACGGATCGCAAGTAGAACAGCAAATCATTATTACTCAGGACATTCTGGCCCGGAACGGAGATGTCTTTTTTATCCCTGCTCCACTCTTTCCTTTTGTAGATTTTTGGAAATAAATGCCCGGCATTGATAGACCTGGTAGAGAGTCCGGCATCTTGAAACCCAGGGACATGCAGATCGATATCAACCGCCTTAAGAGAAGTCAGATCTATTCCGAGGAATTGGGCATCAACCTGTGGGAAAACGACGACAGGGAAATCTTCAAGTGGTTTTTGGCAAGCCTGCTTTTCGGGGCTCGGATATCGAAGAACATTGCCAAGAAAACCTATAAGACCTTTGAGAGATATCACCTGCTGGAGCCCAAAACCATATTAGAGAGCGGCTGGGATTTCCTGGTAAGTCCGATAATGCGGGAGGGCGGATACGTCCGTTATGACGGGAAGACCTCTACCAAGGTACTGAGAAACTGCCATGCGATCATAGTGAATTATCATGGGAGCCTGAAAAATCTGCACAAAGAGGCACAAAATAGCAGAGACCTTGAAAGCAAATTAACAGGCCTTTATGGCGTAGGTCCTGTAACTGCCAATATATTTCTCAGGGAATTAAGGACGGTCTGGGAAAAATGCGACCCAGATCCCTTGCCAGTGGTACTGGAAATGGCTGAAAGATTTAAAATCGACCTGGGCCAATACGACAGGAAAAGCGAGGATTTTATACGAATTGAGGCAGGCTTGATAAGGTTAAAAAAGCAGAAAAACAAAGTCCCTGTAATCCCCTAATTCAGACGCCAAACGGGCTTAGACAAGTATGAAGCCTTCGAGCTCAGATATAGCCAGATCTCTTGCCTCGGCGACAGATTCGTCAGGGGATAGATATTTTGTCATAGGGACCCATCTCCGGATAACCAACCCCCCATCTCCTTTTACGACGACGATGTCATCGTAACCTGTTTTTTCAAGATTTCTTTGTAATTTTTCAATAAGTCTGGGTAACAGTCACTGGATTCCCGCCTTCGCGGGAATGACAGGCACTTAGACCGAATCGTCATTCCCGCGAAGGCGGGAATCCAGTGGATAGTCGCAAAATATGATTTGCCTGGACTTATTGAGAAGTTACATTTCTTTTTGCAAATTCAAAGGTCAGCGGATCTATCTCAATGGCTACAACCAGACCATCTGTTCCGACGATTTCTCGCACAATAGCTGCCCCATAGCCAGACCCCAGACCGACCTCAAGAAACATATGACCTTCATCCAGACCCAGGGGCTCATAAAACAGCGCATAGCTGTGAGGGCATGATATAGTCGCCTCCTCGCCTGGAAGGGACAGAGGAACTTTTCGTTGTCCTGGGTCTCTCCGGTACCAATGACCACCATTGTCAAGGCATCGTCATCCAAAATGACATTGAAACCCCTTTCCCTTGAGATGAGCCGGTCCACAGCAGGCGATGTCATACATTAGCCAATCCCCAAATCCATGGACACGTCTTAATCTATCTTTTAACACCATCATGTTGTTGTTTACTCAACTGGTATTCCAGGCAGCACTGAACTATATAGCCGATCTTCTATTGACTCTGGCTCATTCCGTTTTTAAGATTGGGTATAAACTGTTTTTCGATACATGTTCAGTCAAACCAAAAATCGTATTGAACAGGCAATGAGGAGAGTACAGACATGAAGAGGGATGAATTCGTCAAAAAGGTCCAGGGAAAGGCACAATTATCCAACAGAGATGAGGCCATTTGGGTTAGCGACACGATCTTAAAGACACTTTCCGAGCGGCTTACAGAAAAAGAGGCGTTTGACGTGGCTTCTCAGCTCCCCCAGGAGCTTAAAGGTCTCATTGGAGGCGCCAAGGAAAAGATAATCAAGATGGATTCCCAGGAATTTGTTAGACGAGTCGCCGAGTTACTGGAAATTACACCGGAAGAGGCAGAGCGATATATAAAGGCGACTTTTTCAGTCCTCAAATCTGCCATCTCTCCAGGTGAGATAAAAGATGTCCTTGCCCAATTGCCCGAAGATCTCGCCGGCATGTTGGCACAAGCCTGACATCTTGAGTGATCATCCCTTGTCATCTGATGATTATGCAGCGACTGCGATCTCGGGATAGAGGTTAACTTATTGCACTCGGAGTGATATAGGGAACCGGACAGATTTTCTGCAACGTTTGGTAGCAGGACCCGCAAGGTGTCCAGGGCACGCAGGTTATTTTGTCAATTGGCAGTTGGGAAGATGGGTTACCCTGGAGCGGAAGTTGCGCGTTTTCTTGGAGTTACTACTTCTGCAGTGGTACGGGCTGCTAAGACTGAAGAACTCAAAGAGGTTCATAAGTATCTGTAAGTTCATTCAGACACGTCCCCTTGTTCTTATCTGATAACTCTTCTGCCAGTTTGTAAACATCCAACTCGTAAACTCGTTTCATCTCTCTCCAATTTCTAATTGCCAGTTTCAAGCCGTTCATCTCTCCCAAATTTCTACTTTCCAATTTCAAGTTTCAAGCCGTGAACGGCTACGAATTCCATTATTATGAAGCGTGCTAAATGGTCCTGAGGTAACCAGTCATCAACAGAAGTAGTAGAAGATAAGGTTATTTTAGACTATAGTTGCAAGAATTGTAATTCATAGAACTCACCACCAACACTATCTAATTGATTTTATAGATATTTTGCTAAACAACCAGCTGATATGCAACTAATGTTTGCAGGACAGCCTCCAAGGAGGAATCTTCTATGACCAAGAAGCAGTGGGATAGTTCACCTGAGATGCAGATTGATCTAATCAAGATGTATAAGGCAACGATTGAGACCAACAAGGGCATTATTGAATTGGAGCTCTACCCGCAACACGCACCGAAAACGGTCAACAACTTCGTGTTCCTGGCCCGAGATGGGTTCTACGATGGCGTAACGTTCCACCGGGTGATCAGCGATTTCATGATCCAGGGGGGAGATCAGACAGGTACAGGGCGAGGTGGTCCTGGCTATACGTTTGAAGATGAGATAGAGGGAAATCCCCTGAAACACGAGAGGGGAGTGATCTCGATGGCGAACGCCGGCCCGAACACGAACGGGAGCCAGTTCTTCATTACGCATTCACCGCAGCCGCACTTGAATGGTAGGCACACAGTGTTTGGGAAAGTGGGGAAGGGGATAGAGGTAGTGGATGCAATTCAGGAGGGCGATGAAATGAAGAGAGTGGAGATAAGCGAGGGATAGAGCGAAGAAAAATAGGAAACTCGCCAAATGAGTTATTTGATGTCAAAAAAATTGCACCACAAGACCAATTATCTCGTTGGCGTCATCTCCGATACGCACGGTTTTCTTCCGCCAGGGGCTGTCAAGACATTCCAGGGCACGGACTTGATCATTCATGCTGGGGACATTGGTAAGCCGGATATACTTAAAGCTTTGCAATCAATCGCTCCTGTTGTCGCAGTACAAGGAAACATGGATTATGGCGAATGGACGGATGATCTCGCTCAGACAGAAGTAGTTGAAATAGGCGAGGTCTTGCTGTATGTGCTTCATGATGTGTATCAACTCGACGTAGAGCCGTCTGCGGCCGGTTTTGGTGCCGTTATAAGTGGTCATTCTCACAGGCCTTCTGTTGAGGATGTGCGTGGGGTGCTGTTTTTAAATCCAGGTAGTGCGGGGCAGCCAAGACACGGATATCCAGCCTCTGTCGCTTTGCTTCAAATACATGGAACCTATTTGGGTGCACAGTTTGTTGAACTGGAAGGAATTTCGTTATAGATTCTGCATTAAAGCAGGTATTATCCCTGTCCTGAATGTGAGAAATGCCGATTATTCCATCAAAAAAGGAGAGCTAAATTGGAAAAGATTACAAGCATCCTTGTTATTGCTCTGCTCGTGGCTATCCCATGCGTCTGGGCGGACTCGTCAAACCCGCGCGTGCGCCTGGAAACTAATCAGGGTGTCATCATGCTGGAACTTGATTCGCAGGCAGCTCCGAAAACGGTTGAGAATTTCCTCCATTATGTCAGCGACGGATTTTACGATGGAACCATCTTTCATCGAGTGATCAAAGGATTCATGATTCAAGGAGGAGGTTTAACTACCGACATGCGGAAAAAACCTACTCGGGATTCGATTGTCAACGAGGCTGACAACGGACTCAAAAACCAGCGAGGCACCATGGCCATGGCGCGCACGGCAAATCCCCACTCAGCCACCGCTCAGTTCTTCATCAATTCAGCGGACAACCCCTTCCTGGATCATAGAGGAAAGACCACAAAGGATTGGGGCTATTGTGTATTTGGCAGGGTAGTGGAAGGTATGAAAGTAGTGGACTCTATTGAGAGACTACCAACCACCGTCAAGACCGGACACCGCGACGTGCCGATTTCTTCAGTGATGATTGAACGGGCGGTATTGGTGAAATAACCCGGTTCTCATGGTTTGTCTCGTGTTTTCGCGATCAACTTGAATAGCTCTACCTCACAGTTCGTATGTTGAGCAAGTGCAAGAGGGCGATATTATCCGGATATGTGTCTCAAAAAGCTGGTACTACAAAAAAAGACTGTTTATATCTGGAGAAATTGAACAATAGCAAGTTAGCAGTATAACTGTCGATGCATAAAAAAAAGCAGGACTGGTGGATGATAAAGTATGAACGAAGCTGATCTGATTAGTAAACTAATCAAGATCGAAGGCCTGTTTGCCGGCGCTGCTACAGAGGGTGAACGTAATTCTGCTGAACGTGCCAAACAACGTATATTACAGCGGCTCAAGGGGTTGTTGCCCGAAGATCCGCCGATAGAGTACAAATTTACTTTTACTGACATGTGGTCACGGAAGGTCTTTGTCGCATTACTGCGTCGCTACGATTTAAGGCCATACCGATATTACAGACAGCGTTACACAACAGTAATGGTCCGGGTTCCGGAAAGGTTTGTGGATGAAACGCTTTGGCCGGAATTCCAAAAGATCAAAGATGAACTGAACGCCTATCTGGAGGAAGTTACAGACAGGATTGTTAAGAAAGTCCTCCATGAAGACAGTTCAGATACAATAGTCGTTGATGAGCCTCACCAGCTTGGTGCAAGCAGTAAGTAGTGTCAGGCTTAATTAACTAAGTCGTAACTTCTCAATAAGTCCGGGTAACAGTCACTGGATAGTCGCAAAATATGATTTGCCCGGACTTATTGAGAAGTTACCCTAAGTCTTATATATTTCCGGTATTTTCTTGCCAAAACATAACCTGTTGAGAACATAGACGATTTGAGTCCAGAGCTGGAATGTAATGTAATGTCTGTGGCCAAATTTTTAAGGTAAACACATGCCGTCGAAAAAATCACGATTAAGCAAAGACGAGATGGATGAAATCATTGCTGAAGCCTGAAAAAATCAGGTTTTTTGACATAAATCAACTTCAATCCGATCTTATCCTTGGATCCAGGGCGTCTCTCAGCCCTTCTCCCAACAGGTTGTAGCCAAGTACGGTCACAAGGATTGATAGGCCAGGAAACAACGAAAGCCACCAGGCTATCTCCAGGTTGTCCTTACCTTCAGTAAGCATGTTGCCCCAGCTTGGAGTAGGAGGCTGAACACCGATTCCGAGAAAACTAAGGGCGCTCTCAGTGAGAATTGCACCACCGACTCCGAGTGTGGTTGCCACAAAAATAGGGGCCACTGCATTTGGCAAAATATGTGAAAAGACTACCCTTGCATTGGAGGCACCTGATATCCTGGCTGCCAGCACGAAATCACGCTGCCTGAGACTCAGGAATTCCGCCCTTACAAGCCGGGCCACCCCCATCCAGCTTGTGAGACCTATCACCGCCATGATGTTCAAGATTGATGGCTCAAGAAAGGCAATAACAGCCATTATGAGAAAGATAGTGGGGAAGCAGAGTATTATGTCCACAAAACGCATAATCAGTCCGTCTATCCACTTGCCGTAAAATCCGGCAAGGGCACCAAGGATAGTGCCAATGACTGTTGCAATCCCGACAGCTACAATCCCCACCAGCAAGGATATTCTCGCTCCATAAATAAGCCTTGAAAGACAGTCCCTGCCAAGTGGATCAGTACCAAGTAGATGGGCCTTTGAAGGTGACTCAAGAATATGCCAGGTATCTATTGCCTGTGGATCATAAGGGGCAAGCCAGGGAGCGGAAAGGGCAACAAGACAGAGAAGTCCCACTATTAAAAACCCTGCCACTGCCAAAGGATTGTTTCCCAACCGACCCAACCAGGGAATTTGGTGATTTGGTGATTTGGTGATTTGGTGATTGACGGCTTCCATAATTATCTGTGTTATTTATCAGGCTTGAGTGATTCCCATTCCTCTGAAAATAGACTGGTCTCTGTAATCCTCTAATCCCTCAATTCCTCAATCCTCCATCTGAACGCCTGTACGAATTCTCGGGTCTGCCAGGGCATAGCCAATATCGGCCAACTGGTTTCCGAGTAATGTCAACACAGAGACTATCACCAGGTTCCCCATGAGCAGAGGATAGTCCCTGGCCATAACGCTGGTCCACATGAGCTGACCTACTCCCGGTATTGCAAAGATGGATTCAAAGATCACACTGCCGCCTATAAGGCCCGGAATAGACAGGCCCAGGATGGTTATTAAGGGTAAGAGAGCGTTTCTCAAGGCGTGCCGGTAGATCACCTTTCTTTCCGGCATACCCTTTGCCCTTGCAGTGGTAATATAGTCCTGCCTTAAGACCTCAAGCATTGAGGACCTGGTATAGCGTGACAGCCCTGCAAGTCCGCCCAGAGCAGATACAAGCACCGGCAGTATCAGGTGACGGCACCAGTCCAGCAGCTTTCCCCAACCTGACATCTGTTCATACCCCATAAGGCTGTGGAGCCCTGAGATGGGCAGCCATCCCAGGTGTACTCCAAAGTAGAGCATAAGAAGCAGGGCCACCCAGAAGGCCGGGGCCGCATAGGCAATAAAGACAAGGACCGTAGTGACCTGATCAAAAAAGCTGTTATGACGCACGGCAGCAGCCACACCTAAGGGGACCGCAACTACAAGTATCAAGCCTATTGCCAGGACGTTTATGAGCAGCGTAACCGGAAGCCGTTCCTTGATTTTGTCCCAAACAGGTCTCCTGTCCGGGGAAAACGACCGCCCAAGATCCAGCACGACAAGCCCTTTAAGCCATTGCAAGTACTGTATGCGCAGGGGCCGGTCCAGGCCGTACTGGGCCCTCAGACGCTCTCTCATCTCAGGAGTCATCTTGGGATTAAAGTCGGCCTGCAGACTCATGGGCTCACCCGGAGCAAGATGCATCACCATGAAAGATATGAGGGTTATGCCCAGGAAAGTAGGCCCAAGAGTAAGGATCTTTTTGATTAAATACAGAAGCAGCGCCATATCAGAAAATGATTATACCGCAAAAAGTGATTCCGCTCAAAATTCTCCGCTTTTACCTTTCCTGGCCATTTATTATCCTGATTTGTGATCATCAACATGCATAGTGACTAAATTTTTCGAGCTGTGCGGGTATAACATGGCCCCCACCTGAAGAAAGTATAATTTTGCCATCTGCAAAAAAGCATCAGAAAGATCCACAGAAGGACGGGAAGTAGTACCAAACTCTCATCCATACAGAGTTGATGGAGAAATTGGGCGTTTTACTTTTAAAACCCATAGTGTTTTTCAAGGGGGTCAAAAGACATATAACACAGCCCGCGATTTATTTATATGCCTGCAAGGTGTTGAGTTCTACAAAACGATAGGTTTCAAAGATATCGCTATGATATAAGGTNNAAGGTACTAAACAATCATTATTGAAGTTCCTTCCACTTCTTTAATGTCTACGACGGCTATTATGCCAAATCCTTGAATGGTTTCGTCTAAATACATAATTCAGCGTTGAATGGTACAGTAGATTGCGAAAATTTGTCGTAAGGGAATCAGGTGGTTAACATCTGTTAATTTTCTCTCTGTGTGCTTCGTGTCTCGAACGAGCGTATAGCAAGTGGAATGTATGCCTGACCGCCAAAGCCTTTCGCCTGATGGCAGGATCAGGGATTTGGTGAAAGTATAGGCCTATTAGAACAAAATTCAGTTGGATGTCAAAAGCATTAACCATTCAATACACTTATAAATATGGATTTTTTTGTCCAAGTATTAATCC
>DFBQ01000087.1:22110-22507 GCA_002367355.1 Deltaproteobacteria bacterium UBA3076
ATTACGTTAAAAAACATTTTCGTAAGTTCTCAATAAATCTGGGCAAATTATATTTTGCGACCATCCACTGGATTCCCGCTTTCGCGGGAATGACAGGCACTTAGACTGAATCGTCATTCCGGTGGAAGCCGGAATCCAGCGACTGTTACCCGGACTTATTGAGAACTTACACATTTTCAAAAGAAAAATAATTACTATCGATGCGCTGTCTTCTCTTTTGAATACTTCTGTAAAAACCGCAAGGCGTCGGTTAAAGCTATGGGAAGCCTATACCAGTTATAATAAAAACGGACGCTTTTATACGCTACCTAATATTCCTGAATTTGATGCCAATGGATTATGGGCCTATCGAACAATTCGCTTCTCAAAATATGGAAACCTTAAACAGACAACAATC
>DFBQ01000101.1 GCA_002367355.1 Deltaproteobacteria bacterium UBA3076
GCCGTGAAGGCAAGCGGCAACAAGGAACTGGCCCATGAGTACGCTAAGTGCATCCTCTTTGACTACTCCTACAAGTACTTTTACGGCGACGGCTATGGCAAGGAGTACAGTATCCTCAACCTGGAAGACGACTCGAATGAAGAACACCGCCGCCGATACATGACGGCCTGCCTTCTGGCGTTCTACCAGCAGCAGAAGCTGTTTCAGGACAGGCAGGAGGAACTGCGCCGCTTCCTGATCGAGAAGCCTCTCTGGATATTTGTGGGCGGAAGCGTCACCAAGAAACCAAGAAAAAAGGATGTTTCGGACGTAGTAGACATCCTCCTGTGTCTTGCTCGCTTTGTGAAGAACCGCGACGAAAGCATCCGCTATTTAGACATGCTACTCAGCGGCAGTTCAGGTCTTCATGATTCCAAGGGCCGCGAGCTTTTTGCAGGGGCCTTCACCTACCTCGGACAGCTCGGGCTCTCCGGGGAGCAGACATTCCGGGACATCCTGGCGGTACTTTTCAACGCACAAGTTTCCGGCGCGCTGCATGTGCAGCGAATCAAGGCAGGCGGCAAAGGCGAGGTTGCCCTACATATTGGCGAGGAGAACGAGCCTTTCGGACTCATCAACGTCGGCGATCCATCGGGTCTGTGCAAGCTCTGCGAGGAACACCCGGAGGACCTGGCTGTCACAAACAGCGAGTTCTCAGATTCCCTCTTTCGTCGCGTTAATTCAGGTGATTCAACGCTGAATCTGCTGATTGGCTCAAAGAAATTTTCCGAGGGATGGTCGAGTTGGCGCGTGAGCACAATGGGGCTCATGAACATCGGCAAGAAGGAAGGCTCGCAGATTATCCAGCTTTTCGGTCGCGGCGTCCGCCTAAAGGGACTGGATTTCTGCCTTAAGAGAAGCCATCGCATCGTCGGTTTCAATGCTCCGAAGGACATCGAGCGGTTAGAGACGCTGAATGTGTTCGGAATTCACGCCGATTATATGCGGCAATTCAAAGAGTATCTGGAGGATGAGGGGCTTCCGGCCAATGAGGACCGCATAGAATTTGTCCTGCCAGTGGTCAAGAATCTTGGTAGAAAACCGCTGAAGACAATCCGTCTCAAGGAAGGCATCGATTTCAAGAAGCAGGGCCCGAAGCCCACGCTCGGCACGCCGGACGAACACCTTAAGAAAAGCCGCCTTGTTGTGGACTGGTATCCAAAGATTCAAGCTCTCGCCAGCGTGCGGGGCCAGGCGACGCTCGATACAGCCGCACCGAACGAAGCTTGGTTCACCCCTGACCACCTGGCGTTCCTTGATGTCGAGGAGCTGTATTTCGATCTCCAGATGTTTAAGAGCGAGCGAGCCTGGTACAACCTGAACCTGAGTATGGACAGGATACAGGGACTCCTTACTGACAATAGCTGGTATGTACTCCACATCCCGCAGGAAGAGATGGAAGCGCGGTCATTCGAGCAGGCGCACCGGTGGCAGGAGATCGCCTCCACGCTACTTCGCAAATACTGTGACCGGTTCTACAAGGTCCGTAAGGCCGAATGGGAGAAAGATTATCTCGAATACAGGACGCTCACCGGAGACGACCCCAACTTCATCGACGACTATTTGTTCCTCATCGACCAGTCGCGACAGGATATCGTGACCAAGCTGGAAGAGATCAAGGGCATCATTGAGAAGGGCGAACTGCGCAACGTCGAGTTTAAGGGGCTTACTGCCGTCATGTTCGGACAGCATCTCTACCAGCCGCTGGTCTATGTGAACAGCGATGTTATTGAGGTAAAGCCCGTGCCCTTGAACGAGGGTGAGCGGGACTTCGTTCTGGATCTCCAACAACATTGCTCGCAGAACAAGGACTTCTTTAAGGGCAAAGAGCTCTACCTGCTGCGGAACATGTCTCGGGGCCGGGGAATCGGTTTCTTTGAAGCAGGGAACTTCTATCCAGACTTCATTCTTTGGCTTCTTGTTGATGAGAAACAGTACATCAGCTTCATCGACCCCAAAGGCCTGCGCAACCTGAAAGGCCCTGATGACCCTAAGATCGCGTTCTACAAGACTATTAAATCGATAGAAGACGATCTTCGGTCACAGGATTCAATGGTCACGCTGAATTCCTTCATCGTTTCCAATACCCGTTTGCCCGAAGTCGGATGGTGGGACGGTGGCATGACGAAAGAGCAGTTCGAGGAGAAACATGTTCTCTTCCAGCAGGAAGACAAAGGCACGTACATTGAAAAGATGCTGAGGATGGCAGTTACGTGAGAGCAGAGGGAAGCACATAAATGACAAACATGGAGACACTCTAAACTGACACTGGAGCTATTTCAAGGGGGACTGTGAAGATTTTTTTAATGAACCGGCCAATATTTATTAAAACAGCTAAAATATTAATTGCTATAATAGAAAAATATTGTTAATTAATAGCATATTATGGAAAATAATAAACTGGCCAATGAACCGGCCAGAAAAAGCAAAGATCCTGCTTATTATCTAACACCTCTTCTGCCTGGAAAAGGCAATATGGGCCCCCTGAAGGATATGGCGCAGGAAATCATAGCGGCCTCTGCGGGGCTGGAGAGCAAGGTGGCAAGGGAGACCGCCATTGTGCTCGGTGACGAACTCCGACTCATCAACAGCTACTACAGCAATCTTATTGAAGGCCATAAAACAACTATCCCAGACATCAATATGGCCTTAAAAAATAAATTTTCTCAGGATCCGGAGAAAAAATATGCGCAGGAACTGTGTGCCGCACATGTAGAAACCGAAAAACGGTTTATGGAATTTGTGAATGCGCCGCAAAAGCTCAATATCTGCAGCCAGCAGTTTTTGTCTGAAATTCATGCTGCGTTCTATGCCAACTTACCGGAAGAACATCTTTTCACACACACCCCCAAAGGATTTTCCAAAGCGCCGGTCAATCCTGGCCAAATCCGGGATGTCAATGTCTCCGTGGATGGTCGGTCACTTCATGGGCCGTACCATCAGGATTTGCCGGCATTGCTCAAAGCCTTTGCCCAAAGCTATGCCCCGGCTCAGTTTCATGGTGATGAACGTTTAATCGCGATGGCGGCAAGTCATCACCGGCTGACTTGGCTGCATCCCTTCCGGGACGGAAACGGTCGGGTTGTCCGCCTTTTTTCAGGGCTGTATCTCGCCGGGATAGGCGTTAACAAAAGCAATCTGTGGTCTTTGTCACGAGGTTTATCAAGAAATAAAAAGCGGTATATGTTTGAGCTGTGGGCTACTGATTCTCCTGATGAACAGAATGACGTTCACTATTTTGATGATGACCTGCTGGCGGATTTCTGCAAGTTTTTCTTTGAAATCTGTCTGGATCAAATACGCTTCATGGAAGACTTGCTGCGGCTTGACCAAATCGAAAGCCGGATCGACTGGTATGTGGAAACGCGGGCCAAACATGATAAAAAACCTTTGCGGATTGAGGCGGCAAAAGTACTCAGGGCCGTATTTATGCGGGGTGCCATACCAAGAGGCATGGCTGTTGAGATCTTGAACATGAGCGAGCGCAGTGCACGCCGAATCGTCAGCGCGCTGATCGAGAACGGTCTTTTGCAGTCACAAAGCCACCGTGCGCCGCTAACAATTGGGCTGCCGATTGGTGTTCTTCCCTATTACTTTCCGGATCTTTACGACCCTTCGGTAATTGGTGAGGAGTATATTGTCTGACTTATGATAAAAAAACTCAATACTGATTCCATAGAACAGGCTTTGTTGGAATCTTTAACTGAATACACAGAAAATAGGGGTGAAGATATATCCGTGAACGGCACGTTTGTCTTTCAGCCTGATTTTCCATGCTTTCAGGGCCACTTTCCAGATCAACCAATACTTCCGGGCATCATACAAATGGCGGCAGTTCGTTCATTGGCCATTAAGGCCCTGAACCGGCAACTTGTGCCCACTACTACGGGACGAATCAAATTCCGAGGCTTTATCCAGCCCAAGGAACAGATATCAATAAATGTGAATTTGAAAAGGCACCAAACGACATGGAGAGCAATGTTCAGCATCTCCCATGGGGATGAGACTATGTCCACGGGTATAATAGATTTCTGTGAAAATACAGAGTGAACCCGGAACCCCATTAGCGTTAAGTTGTTTTGTAAAGGTTCACTTTACATTTAGTAAGGAATTGTTTTGAAAGATGAACGTCGAACGTCGAACATCGAACGTCCAACGTCGAATGAAAAACGAATATCCAATACTGAACATTCAACGGTACACGCTGAATGAGTTTTAACTATCTCTGGGGCTGCCTAAGTTCCTTTAATGAGATACGAAGTACATGGATAAAGTCCTTTTTCCCCCATTCAACATTCGATGTTGGACGTTCGATGTTCGATGTTCATTAGTCCTTCCGGTGCAAAAATAACTTAGCTCTTATGACCCCTGACCCATGGCCCCTTGACCCTTTGAACCTCTGAATGGATGCAGACATGAGATCTCAACGTTGTTACTTTCCTCAAGAGCCTGATGCTCCCCGGCCTCTTACAGTCACTATTCCCCGCAGGGTCAGGTTTGAAG
>DFBQ01000132.1 GCA_002367355.1 Deltaproteobacteria bacterium UBA3076
GCTAATTAGGAAACTCGGGCTAGGGCATCCGCAAGAAGCTGATGACCAAGGCAGAATCCCAAGTAGGGCATATCTGCCTCAAGGGATCGGCGGATAGCCTCCTTTTCGGACTTTAAAAAGGGATAGTCCTCTTCCTGATCCACATTCAGGCCGCCTCCCAACACAATCAGCCCGTCATATGAGCTGATGTCAGGAATAGGCTGGTGCCGGACCTCTACGATATCAAGCCCTACCCTGAGTTTTTCCGCCGAACGGATCAAATGTTGCCCCGGCCCTTCCCAGGGCATGTGCTGAAAGACAAGTAATCGTTTCATCATATCATAGCTTTCTCAGTAAGCTGGCTCCACAAAAAATACTTTGAAAAATACTGCCGGAGTTATCGCTGCAAGAAAGTAAACGTATCCACCAGGTCAAAAATGTCAAGCAGTTGAATCCGGATAAGCCGGGAGTCGATCCGGAATTGAGGGAATGAGGTGGTAGGGACAGTGAGGACCATACCCCCCTTAAAGAGGCACGTTGCCACCTTTAGGTGGCCCCATGGCTTTCAACCGCTTCGAGCGCGGTTCACTGTTTTCAAGCCTCCGGCTTTGCCGGAGGTATCTTATTCGGGGAAATTTACCCGGTTTGATTTTGTCCTTGACCAGCCGTAAAGTAGCATGATAAAAAGCAGTTCGTCGATCTGGCCGGCATAGCTCAGTGGTAGAGCAGCTGATTCGTAATCAGCAGGTCTTCGGTTCAAGTCCGAATGCCGGCTCCAAAAAACTGCGGTAGTGTCAAGGCCTTTGCCTATTTCCAATAGAACACAGATGGGGATGTAGCTCAGTCGGGAGAGCGCCACGTTCGCAACGTGGAAGCCGGGGGTTCGAGTCCCCCCATCTCCACCACGAAATTTAATGGGCTATGGATATGCATCTGTAGCCCTTCAATATGATGGGCCTGTCCGGAAAAATAGAGGAAGTCCCGGTTGGTGACTGTGCCTGTATATTTCATGGGGCCGGGGCGGATTTGAGGTTCACCCACTGACTCGCTGTCCTATGCTGCCGGCATTGAGGGCATAAGCCCCACAGGTCCTTAGTCTCAGAGAACCTCTCCTTGAGAAAAGACATCGGTTCAGGTGTAAAGAAACGTCCACACTGCGGGCAGGCATGGAGTTCCACTGTGGTGTTCCATGTATGCAGGATGCGCTTATTGCCACGGTCCTCGATCTTGATCGCGCCTGTAGGGCAGATCTCGGCGCACGCCCCGCAGCCTATGCAGGCGTCGGAATGGATGCCGAAAGGAGTGCCGACTCTCCGTTCCGTCCCGCGCCCGATAAAAGAAATAGCTGCTGCACCAATCACGTCACGGCAGACACGCACGCATAGGCCACACAGAATGCACAACTCATCGGCCCGCTCCGAAGTGAAGCGCCGAAACGGGAAGACGTTACTTCCTCCATTGCAGCCATCTCCTGTATTACGCCTGTATTACGCCGGACTGTGGACAACGGCTCAGGAGAAACTCCAGTGTCAGACGCCGGGCGGGCTATTGCTTCCGGGGCATGGGTCTCAACGACCAGTCCTTCTTCCGCCGGATATGTGCAGGAGGCAACAATGGCCTCACGAGGTGCGGTAATGGCCACCATGCAAAGCCGGCACGCACCATATGGGGATAGAGCCTTATGGTAGCAGAGCGAGGGAAGGTCAACCCCTGCGGTTCGCACTGCTTCCAAAAGGACTGTTCCTTCCGGGACGGCTACGGGTTGTCCGTTTACAGTCAAATTTACCATTGACTTCACCTCTTTATCTCGACCGCCCCTTCCGGGCAGATGTCATAGCACAAGCGGCAGCGTGTACAGAGTTCCTGGTCAATTACATGGGGTTTTTTCTTCTCACCGCTGATGGCACCTACTGGGCACTCCTGCAGGCAGAGGCGACAGCCATTGCACAGATCAGGCAGGATGGTGAGCTGGATCAATGCGCGACAGTGGCCGGCCGGGCAGCGCTTATCTCTTACATGTGCTTTGTACTCATTGCAGAAAACCGCAACGTGGAGAGCACCGGATTAGGGGCCGTTTGGCCTAATCCGCACAACGAGGCAGTTTTGAGCCACCCGGCTATCTCCTCCAGCAACTTGAGGTCTTCCGGCATCCCATTGCCTTCAACGATACGGGTGAGTACCTCGTGCATAAAGCGGGTGCCCTCGCGGCAGGGTGTACATTTGCCGCAGGATTCAGCAATGGTGAAGCTGAGAAAGTACCGGGCCACATCCACCATACAGGTGTCCTCATCCATCACGACCATGCCGCCGGAGCCCATGATGGAACCGCCTTGCCTTTCAATCCGCCTCCGCCAATGCTCTTGATCATGTCGTGAAGCGTAAGGCCCAAAGGCACCTCAACAAGGCCTGTGTTGGCCACTTTGCCTACCAGGGAAAAGACCACCGTGCCGGTGTTTCCTTCAGTACCGATACCGGCATACCAGTCAGCACAGTGCTTTATAATTGCGGGTATGGTGGCAAGTGTCTTGACGTTGTTTATAATAGTGGATTTGCGCCACAGACCATTCGTGGCAGGGTAGGGGCGGCCTTGGTCTTGGCTCGCCCAATTCGCATTCAATGGAGGATATGAGCGCTGTCTCCTCGCCGCAGACAAAAGCGCCCGCCCCGCGTACAATGGATATGTTGAAGTCAAAGCCGGAGTTGAGGATATTTTCCCCAAGGAGCCCCTGCGCCTCGGCCCGGGCCACTGCCTGGGCAACGCGCTCAATGGCCAGCGGGTACTCATTGCGCACATAGATGAATCCCTGGCTGGCGCCGATGGCCGCCTTCGCGGGAATGACGTCCGGTATAGAATACCTAAAGCAAAAATCATTCCAAATCCTTGTTTTTCTGACCAACTATTTTTCGAAAACTCAAGTAAATAGTAGTATGGAGTGACGAGTGAGTCTTTTGCAAAACTCATGGGTTTTGTTCGAGGGCAGGATGCGAGAAGGAAAAAACGCTGAGCTTGGGTACGTAAGCATTTTTGACAACGAGCAATCATCGGGACATTGATCTCGGAACGGCAGTTTTGAGCAGGAACGGAGTTTATGCAAGAGGTTTTATGAATTTGCTTTTAATGCTATAAGGAATGGGACATTGTTCCCAGATAAAGTGAAAATTTTGCTCCGGATCATACAAGACTTGTTAGACAAGTCGAAAAAACAAAGGGCTGAGCTCAGGGAGGCTTATACTCTGGTTCCGTCAAGCCACTGCCGGCGCAGAGCTCTCTGCTGTACTATGCTGCCCGAGATGTCCTTGATTGAAGCTCTTGCTGCCATTCAATGCCTTTCAGAGATGGATCCTATTACACGGCTTCGGCTAACCAGAGGTCTTGTTCGGTACTTTTTTTTGAATTCAGTGCGTATAACCTCGTGTCCGTTCCTGATTGACAGGAATTGTCTCATTTACGAGAATCGTTTTTTTGGCTGCAGGGCCTATGGACTTTGGCCAAAGCATTACTACAATGAACTTGCAGCACGCAGCCACCAGATGAAACGGTATAACCAGGAGCAGTGGCAAAATCTTGGCATCTCTCTCCCGCAGGAGGTTGCGGATTTCCAGGTTTCGTATTGTCCCCATGTAAAGCTGGATGGTGACGCGTCTGTGGATGATGAAACACTCCCTCATGCCGCAGATAAAATCGAACTGTTGTCCAGGCAGTTGGCCCCATGGCATGAATCATTCCGCCACAGCTATTTTTTGGATTTGAGCTTTTTGCTGGCTTCTCTGGTCTTTGGCCTGACTGAGGCAGTTCAGATGAAATTTGCCTTTGTTAAAGATTATGTCAAAACAGGAAATCAGACCGGGCTTTCTGAATTAGTCGGGAATCTTCCCGATGTGTTTGCTGCGTTAATTTAAATACTGATTACACTGCAACAAATCCTGGAACAGGATTCCGCTCAAAATGCTCCAAATGCAAGGCGCGAGATTTCCGAGGAATAGAGGCGTACTTGCGTACGCTGCAGTGACGAGGAAATCGAAGCAACGCAGCAGATGGGGTATTTTCAGCGGAATCAATACTGATAATTGAGGAATTGAAGGTACTTTTTTTGATTATCCTTTAATTCCTTATTTAGTACCTGTACGAAAACCCCAAATTTTGTTTTCTCAATTTAGGTCAAGGACAATTAACATATTAAGGTTACTTCCTTTTCAAATTCAAAATTTAGAATTTAGGGCATCCTTCATATCAAGCCAAAGATAACCCTCAACAACGCCAGTCATCGGGTTCAGGCATA